>JAZOMI010000001.1:0-5383 GCA_045653825.1 Candidatus Aphodosoma sp.
TCTGTCACTGTTCGTCTCGTAGTTGAGCGCGAACGCGAAATCCAACAATTCCGTGCCGAAGCATCATTCCGTGTAGTTGCAACATTCAAAGTTAAAACCGAAAACGGACAAGTTGCCGAATTCAAAGCAGAACTTCGCAACCGTTTCTCTACCGAAGCCGAAGCAAAAGCATTTCTCGAAACCGCAGCTACAGCTCAATACAACATCGAAAGCATCGAAACACGCCCAACTCATCGTACACCTGCGGCTCCTTTCACTACATCAACTCTTCAACAAGAAGCTTCTCGCAAATACGGTTTCCCTGTAGCAACCACAATGCGAGTAGCACAATCTCTATACGAAAGCGGTAAAATCACCTATATGCGTACCGACTCGGTCAACCTATCCGACCTCGCTCTTAACACCGCTAAAGCCGAAATTCTTGAAATGGCAGGCGAAAAATATTACAAACGCCGTCAATATAGCACTAAATCTAAAGGAGCACAAGAAGCCCACGAAGCCATTCGTCCTACTTACATCAATGTTCACGAAATCGAAGGCACAGCCCAAGAGCGCAAACTCTACGACCTCATCTGGAAACGCACTATTGCAAGCCAGATGGCTGATGCTGAGTTCGAAAAAACTACTGCTGTTATCAATATCGACAATTCCGATGAGAAATTCGTGGCTACAGGCGAAGTTTTGAAATTTGACGGTTTCTTGAATGTATATATGGAATCAACCGACGACGATTCAGTTCAAGAAACTGAAGGCATGCTCCCAAAACTTGCCGAAGGCGAAATCATCTCTATGTCTCAAATGCAAGCCCAAGAGCGTTTTACTCAACGTCCTGCTCGCTACACTGAGGCATCTCTCGTTCGCAAATTAGAGGAATTAGGCATTGGTCGTCCATCTACCTATGCGCCAACTATTTCAACTATTTTAGCGCGTGACTATGTAGAGAAAAAAGAAATTCAAAACGAGGCTCGTCCTTATCGCATACTTACTCTCAAAAACGGAAAAATCAAGGAGGAAGACAAGGTCGAAAAAGCTTCTATCGAAAAAGGCAAACTTTCTCCAACCGATATAGGTATTGTGGTAAATGACTATCTATTAGCTAATTTCCCAAATATCATGGACTACAATTTCACTGCTCGCGTTGAGCTCGATTTCGATAAAATTGCAGAGGGAAAACTCGAATGGACTAAAAACATCGATGGTTTCTACACTCAATTTCACCCGAATGTAGAAGAGGCAATGCACTCTACAGGCAAGAAAGCAGGTGAGCGTGAGTTAGGTATTGATCCTGTATCAGGTCGTCCTGTGTTTGTCAAGATTGGTCGTTTTGGTCCTGTTGCGCAAATTGGTTTGGCGTCTGACGAAGAAAAACCAAAATTCGCATCTCTCCGCGCAGGGCAATCTATGGAAGCTCTTACTTTGGAAGAAGCCCTCGAATTATTCAAACTTCCAGTTGATTTAGGTGAATATGAAGGCGAATCATTGAGTGTAGGTGTAGGCAAATTCGGACCTTATGTACGTCACGGAAAGAGCTATGTATCAATCCCTAAAGATGAAGATCCATTGACTGTTACTCGCGAACGTGCTATTGAGCTTATAGCCGAAAAACGCCAAGCCGACAAGAACCGCGAAATCAAGAAATTCGAAGCAGAAGACATTCTTGTATTGAATGGACGTTTTGGTGCTTATATCACACACGCAGGCGAAAACTACAAGCTCCCTAAAGGTACAGTAGCAGCCGACCTCACCCTCGAGCAATGCCAAGAAATCATCGCCAACGAAGCCAACAAATCCAAAGGCACCACCAAAAAGAAAACTACCCGCACAAAGAAAAAATAAAAGGTTATAGACCATCTATAACCTTCGAAATAGCGGAACTCTCAAATCCGCGTGATTGGGCAAACTTAAATAGTTTGCCTTTTTTTTCATATTCCGATGAATATTTGAGCGAACGCAATTTATCACGTAATATCTGCTCTAATTTTTCTAAATATTCCTCTTCATCAATCTGATTCAAAGCCTCTTCTATTATATCATTGCAAATATCTTTACTGCGCAGCATCATGCCTATTTTATACTTCCCCCAATGGTTAAAACGGAATTTATCACGAGTATAACTATTTGCATATCGTTGATTATCAATATAACGTTCTTCTGTGAGATATGTAATTATCTCATCCGCTTCCTCTTCTGAACCTCCCCAACCCAACAATTTCTCCCTCACTTCGCTCTCGCAATGCTCACATCTTGAGGCATATATCGCCGCCTTTGATAACAATGCACAATGCATAATGCACAATGCACAATTCTCTTTTTGACAAAATTCTTGTGTCTCGTGTTTCATATCTCGTGTCTATAATAAGGCTTTTATCATTCTTGGATTATCGTTAATGTCTTTTCTAAGCTCTACATTTTTATATCCCAATGCAATCAATAAATCGCAAGTTTCCTGACCTAAATATTGATTTATTTCAAAATAGAGTGCCCCATTAGGTGCAAGGTGTTCCAACCCAAATTCAGCAATAGCGCGGTAGAATATTAATGGATCATCGTTCGATACAAATAAAGCGGTGTGAGGGTCATAATCAAGCACATTAGCCTCCATATCAACTTTCTCACATTCACGAACGTATGGTGGATTACTCACTATAAAGTTGAAAGTTGAAAGTTGAGAGTTGAAAGTTTTATTTAATATATCCCCTTTAATGAAATCAACATTCTTTGTCTCCAATAATTCAGCATTCTCTCTCGCAAGTGACAAAGCCTCTTCCGAAATATCAAGCGCAGTTACCTCAGTATTAGTTAATTCCTTTGCTAATGACAATGCAATGCAACCTGTCCCTGTTCCAATGTCAAGTAAGTTGAGAGTTGAGAGTTGAGAGTTGAACAATCATTTATAATCCAATCAACCAATTCTTCTGTTTCAGGACGAGGTATTAGGGCGCGGCGGTCGCACTTAAATTCTCTGCCGTAGAAAGTTGTATAGCCCAAAATATGTTGTATCGGTTCATTATTTTGCAATCTTATAACTGCCTCATCAAACCATTTTTGCTGTTCTTCCGTAAGTTGTAAATTTGGTTTAGCTAATAATTGAGCTATTGACAAACCAGTAATATGGCTCATTAATATACGTTTGACTTGTGGCGTAAGTAGAGACGCAATATTTTGCGTCTCATATTTTGTATCTCGTGTCTCGTGTCTCGTGTCTTTCATCTCGTGTCTTGTATACAAATAATGCATAACCCATAAAATTATGAATTATGCATTATGTATTATACATTAAAAACAATTATTCGTTAATAAGCATTGGCATCAACAATGTGAGCATATCTTCATTTTCTTCATTTTCAAGAGGAAGAATGATACCTGCGCGTGATGGGTCAGCCAATTGCAAACGAACTTCATTGCTTGAGATACCATTAAGAATATCAACCAAAAGTGGAGCTTTGAAGCCAATATTGATTGATTCGCCTTCGAATTGGCAAGGGATAGTTTCTTGAGCCGAGATGCTAAAATCAATATCTTGAGCCGAGAGAGTCATTTTACCTGTTGAAATGCTCAATTTCACTAGGTAAGTACCCTGATTAGCAAATGCGATGATACGTTTGATTGAACTGATGAATTGGTGGCGGTCAAGGATGATTTCGTATGGGTTATTTTGTGGAATAACGCCGTTATAGTTAGGGAAGCGACCTTCGATTTGACGGCAAATCATCACGTATGAAGGCATTTCGAAAACAATGTTTTTGTCATCGAAGCTGATACGAACTTCGCCTTTTTCGCTAGCAACAAGGTTTTTAACCATATTTGCAGCTTTACGAGGAAGGATGAAAGATGCTTCGTTTTCAGTTTGAACAGTTGTGTTGATGAGGCGTACAAGTTTGTGAGCATCTGTAGCCACGAAAGTAACACCTGTATTGTCGAAACGGAAGAAGATACCTGTCATTGTAGGGCGAAGGTCTTCTGTTGCAGCCGCAAAAGCAGTTTTGCCAACACCAGCACCAAGTATTGCAGCATCCATTGTGCATTTGAAGTTTTCATCTTTCAATGCAGGGGCCTTTGGATATTCGTTGCCGTTTTGACCAATAAAGTTATAATTACCTGTTTCTGTGCGGAATACAACAGCCAAGTTTTCAGGGTTGATGTCAAAGCAAAGTGGTTGTTCTGGGAATTCTTTAAGCGAATCCATCAACAATTTTGCTGGCAAAGCAATAGTTATATCACCTTCTTGATTATCGATTTCAAGAGTTGTAGTAAGTGTAGTTTCGAGGTCAGTAGCAGTGATTGTAAGTGTGTTACCATTTACTTGGAGCAAGAAATTGTCCAAAATAGCCATAGTGTTTTTTGAGCTAATCACTTTGCCTACCATTTGTAGGCGACTAAGAAGCAATGAACTTGATACCGTAAATTTCATATATTCTATAGTTTAAAAAATTAATAATCTGTACTCTGTAATCTAATTTTACGCGTCAATATTAGCATAAACCGCATTTTGTTCGATAAATTCGCGACGAGGACCAACTTCATCACCCATCAACATCGAGAAGATTTGGTCTGCTTCTGCTGCATTTTCAATAGTGATTTGGCGCAATGTACGATTTTCTGGGTTCATTGTAGTTTCCCACAATTGTTCTGCGTTCATTTCACCAAGACCTTTATAGCGTTGTTGAGTGATAGCTCCCTCATTTCCACCGCCATACTCTTCGATGAAGCGCAAGCGTTGGTCTTCAGTCCAGCAGTATTGTTGCACTTTACCTTTTTTGCAGAGGTAGAGTGGTGGAGTTGCAATATAGATATATCCGTTTTCAATCATCTCTTTCATGTAACGGAAGAAGAATGTCAAAATCAAAGTAGCAATGTGAGCACCGTCCACGTCGGCATCGGTCATGATGATTACTTTGTGGTAGCGAAGTTTGCTCATATTCAACGCTTTTGAATCATCTTCTGTACCGATTGTTACACCAAGCGCAGTATAGATATTTCTGATTTCTTCGCACTCAAAAGCACGATGTTGCATTGCTTTTTCTACGTTCAAAATCTTACCACGCAAAGGCAAAATAGCTTGATAGTGGCGGTCACGACCTGATTTAGCCGAACCACCTGCCGAATCACCCTCGACGAGGAACAATTCGCATTGCGAAGCATCACGGCTTGAGCAGTCAGCCAATTTACCAGGCAATCCACCTCCCGAAAGTGGTGATTTGCGTTGTACCATTTCGCGCGCTTTACGAGCTGCATTACGTGCAGTTGCAGCAAGTATCACTTTCTGAACGATAGTTTTCGCTTCTGTTGGGTGCTCTTCAAGATAGTTGCTAAGTGCTTCACCTACAGCTTGGTCAACCATACCCATCACTTCACTATTACCAAGTTTTGTTTTAGTTTGACC
>JAZOMI010000002.1:0-7453 GCA_045653825.1 Candidatus Aphodosoma sp.
CGACAAAGAGCCTCACAAAGAGATTCAAGGTCCATATTACAAACTTCGTACCGATTCGGATATTTGCGACCGTATTCTCGATGAATTTGGTGTTGTTGGCGAACATCGTCATATCATCAATGGTCACGTGCCAGTGAAGACTATCAAAGGTGAATCGCCTGTGCGCGCCGATGGCAAAGTATTGGTTATTGATGGTGGATTCTCTCGTCCATATCACGACGAAACAGGTATTGCGGGTTACACCCTTGTATTCAACTCTCATGGTATGCAACTTGTTCAACACGAGCCATTTGAATCGCGTCAGAAAGCTATCGAGCAAGGAGTTGATATCAAAGGCACACGTTTCCTTGTTGAGTTTGACACTAAGCGTATGATGGTGCGCGATACAGACCGTGGTCGTCAAATACAACAACAAGTTGATGACTTGAAACGTTTATTAGAGGTGTACAAATTGAGAATTAAGTAGTTTTCTATTTAATAAAATAGACATGAGTTATTAGATAAAGTCACTAAAAATCAATGATATGTACAATTTTTTGTTGTTAGTTTTATTTTTTTAATGTTATTTTCTATTATCAAAATTAAAATTTAATTCCGCCAACGGGTTATAAATATTGAATAAAGTAATGTAGAGAGATAGCTAAACAAAAAAAACGCCTACTTCAATGCAGAAGTAAGCGTTTTTCTATTTTATAACATTGGTTAGTTTACGCGGTTCATTTTGTGGTGTTCGCCTTGGAGGAGCCAGTTGATGTTGTCGCAGCAGCAGTGGCACATGGCGATGCGGCCATCGATAGTACCTGTGCCGATGTGTGGCGAGAGCACTACGTTGTCGAGCTCGAAGAGTTCCGGTGATACTTTTGGTTCGAATTCATATACATCGAGAGCTGCGCCATAGAGGTGACCACTGCGTAGGTGGCGAACGAGGGCGGCTTCGTCGATGTGTGCTCCACGAGCAGTATTGATAAGCACTGCGCCTTGTTTCATCATCGAGAGTGTGTCTTCATTGATAATATGATGTGATTCTGGAGTGTAAGGTAGGTTGAGCGATACAAAATCGGAAGTGCGTAATAGGGTTTCGAGGTCCACATATTGAGCATTATAGCGTTGTTCTATCTCTTCAGGCAGACGACGGCGGTTGTTATAGATAATCTTCATGCCACAGGCTACGGCACGACCTGCGATAGATTGTCCTATGTTACCCATACCGATGATACCGAGAGTTTTACCATAGATAGCGATGCCGAGGTTGTTCATTACGCCAAATTCGATGTCGGAATTAGGTTGGCGCATACGGCGGTCAAGTTCGGCTGTGCGGTGACAGATGGCGAGCATGAGTGTGAAGGCATGTTCGGCAGTAGGTTCGATTACGGGGCCCGGCGTGTTGGTTACAGGGATGCCACGGTCGCGAGCTGTAGCAATATCGACATTGTTGAAGCCTACGCCGAAGTTGGTGATTAGTTTTAGGTTAGGCGCAGCGGCAATCATTTCGGCTGTGATTTTGTAGTCGAAAGTAGAGAGTAGTATGTCGGCATCGGCAAGGCGTGCGGTTAATTCTTCAGGAGTGAATTTTGGGGCTTCAGGCATAATGATGTTATGCTCGCTGATAGTTGTGAAGCCTTCGATAGGGAGTTTTGTTGTTAAAAGAATATTCATAATTAAAAATTTGAAAGTTGAAATTTGAAAGTTGAAATTTAATACCGCATGGTAACTTTCAACTTTTAACTTTTACATTTCAACTTGATTAGTGTGTTATTTTAAACATTATTTCGCGGAGGAGGTCGCGATGGGAAGTGTTAGAGTCGCCGAAGCCTTTACTGCGTACATCGAGTTCGCGAATGAGCGAGATAGCGTAGAGTGTTCGTGCTGAGTTATAGATTGTGGCTGCGTGTTGGTAGTCCTTCACGAAGTAAGGGTTGATTTTGAGTTCGGCGGCTACGTTGGCTTGCGATTTGTCTTTGAGTGAGTGATACAACAATAGGTTAGCAAAGAAGTTGAATACTACGGTGGTAGTCACGACGATAGGGTTGTTTTTAGGGTCTTTGGCGAAGTGGTCGATGATGCGATTTATTTTGAGTATGTCGCGGTCACCGAGAGCTTTAACTAGCTCAAAGTTGTTGTAATCCTTAGATATACCGATATTGCGCTCAACCATTGCGGAGTCGATACGACGGGTTTCGCTATTATTGAGGAGAATGAGGAGTTTATCCACTTCGTTCACAACTTTACTGAGTTGAACGCCGAGAAATTCGGCGAGCAGATTGGCTGCTTTAGGTTCGATATCAGCATTATGCTCACGCACGTAGGCTGTAATCCATGAGGGTATTTCGTTGTCGTATTTGCGTTTAGATTCGAAGAGAATACCTGTAGAGGCAATGTCTTTGAATACTTTTTTACGACCGTCAACAGTACCATGTTTGTAGCAAAAGACGATAATGCTCGATGCAAGAGGTTGTTTGAGGTAGGTGCTGAGATTGTCGAAGTTGCGAATATTTTGTGCTTCGCGCACCATAATGAGCTGGTGTTGACTCATCATAGGGTAGCGTTTGGCTGCCATGATGATTTCGTCGCAAGAGGTCTCTTTTTTGCCGTATATAATGGTTTGATTGAATTCTTTTTCGTCTTCGGTAAGCAGATTTTCTTCGATATAATTGGCGATTTTGTCGATGTAGTAGTCCTCTTCGCCCATAAGAAAATATATGGGTTTCCAATCGCCCGATTTCATTTGGTTGATAATCTGCTGATATGTTATGCCTGTTTGTTTTGCCATATTATTCGTAGCGGAGGTGTTTGATTGTGCGTGAGTTGTGTTGTAGGCTAGAGAGGGCTTTAATGCCAATTGTGAGGTGTTCTTCGACGAATGATTGAGTTACGTGTTTGTCGGATTCTTCGGTTTTGACGCCTTCGGGGTGCATTGGCATGTCGCTAATGAGGAGGAGTGCTCCTGTGGGTATTGAGTTGTGGAAACCGACAGTGAATAGTGTGGCTGTTTCCATATCAATGGCGATGCTGCGTACGGCTTTCAGGTGTTGTTTGAATTCGTCGTCGTGTTCCCATACTCGGCGATTGGTGGTGAAGACGGTGCCAGTCCAATAGTCTTTGCCAAAGTCGCGAATGTTGGAACTGACGGCGCGTTGAAGATTGAATGCTGGTAGGGCAGGCACTTCGGGTGGAAAGTAGTCGTTTGATGTACCTTCGCCACGAATTGCTGCACTTGGTAGGATGTAGTCGCCAACATGGTTTTTGTTTTTTAGTCCACCGCATTTGCCGAGGAATAGGACTGCTTTGGGGTGTATTGCACTGAGAAGGTCCATAATTAGTGCAGCATTTGGCGAACCCATGCCGAAGTTGATTATAGTGATGCCATTTGCGCTGGCAGAGAGCATGTTGCCATTGTGTCCCATAACTTCAACGTCAAACATTTTGGCAAAGAGTTCGACGTAGTTGTTGAAGTTGGTGAGTAATATATATGGTGTGAATTGGTCGAGAGGGCGTTTGGTGTAGCGGACCAACCAATTTTCTACTATTTCGGTTTTTGTTTTCATATATTAGATGTTAATTTTTTAGACAGAATAAGATAAAAACAAATCTTTAGGTTAGAGGTTAAAGGTTAGTGCCGAAGGTAACTTTTAACTTTCACATTTCAACTTTCAACTCGTTATATTTTGGCCATTGCTCAGCGAAGATATATTTACGGTTTTCGAAATCAACTTTGCAGAGGAGGTGTTGTAGTCCGTTGCTGACGATGAGGTATGGCACTTGTAGTTGTAGGTTATAGGTGGCAATTTGGTCGAAAACGCGTTGAGTTATAGCTACGTCGGTGCGTTTGTATTCGATGATGATGAGAGGATTGCCGTAGTCGTTGTAGATTATAGAGTCGCAGCGTTTTGTAAGTCCATTATAGTTGATAGTTACTTCGTTGGCTATGCGTGTTATGGGGGCTTCTAGAGTGTCGGATATGTATATGATTGTATTTTGCCTAACCCATTCTTCAGGTGTGAGAACAAGCCATTTGCCTCGTATTGAGTCAAATATCTGCAACTGTTCATTTTGTTTGCGCAGACGGATGCGGTTGCTGTAGTCGGGCATGTTCAGAGGTTCGCAATTCATTTCTTGTTTTTGTTGTTTTTCTTGTGTTGGATGTCTTGGAGTCTTATGTTTTTGTTGCGGAGGTCGATTTTGCTGTTGCTCAGACGGAATAGGTCATCGAGGATTATTTCATCATTTATAACTTCTTGATTATAGGTATTGTAGCAACGCTTCATGAAGTTTGCTATCATTAAGAGTATTTGTTGATTGTTTAGTATAGTTGGGTCGGAAGAGATGCGTCCGATGAAATTGTCGATGAAGCGCCCATAGTGGCGTTCGCGTATTTGATTGTTTGGTAGAGGAATAGCATCAGGAGTAGGGTGGATTTCTTCAGCTGGTGTGATTTCGAAAGGGTAGTCGATATCTAATTGGAAATTAGACATTAGAGCAAGATGGTCCCAAAGTTTGTGTTGGAATGCATCGTTGTCGCGAAGATAAGGAAATAGATTGCCCATGCAATTGATGATACTACGAGCGCAACGATTGCGCTCGTTGCGGTCTTCGATTTTCATGGCAATTTCTACCATATTTTGTATATTGCGTCCGTATTCGGGAAGGATAAGTTCTTTCATTAATTAGTAGTTAGTAGGTTAAAGGTTAGAGGTTAAAGAGTAATTAGTATTTAGTATTTAGTAATAAAAATACTCATTCCTAACTCCTAACACCTCACTCTAATCTTTCAATTCTCAACTCTCAATTCTCAATTATCAATTATCAATTCTTTTGCGGTGTGTAGAACTCTTTGAGGTAGAAAGGTTCGTAATAGGCTACATCTTCAAATTGATTGTTACGATAAGCCTCTTCTGCTAAATCGACCATTAAATAAGCGATAGGTTTTACTAATGAAGTGAATTTAGCATTTGGATTTTTGATTACGTTTGAGCATTTTTCGGCACCGTTACCGCAGAAATAGATAGGGCGGTCGATATCGGCAAAACTATTTTCGTCGATGATTTTTGCTTCGGCAGGAGATATTTCGTTTAGGGCATAATCATACATTGCAGTGTAAACTTCCATGCGACGAGCATCAATAACAGGACAAATTATAGCATTCGCAGGTTCATCTTGTTTTAATGCAGAAGCAATTATTTTGAGAGTATTAATAGCAATCAGTTTACAACCAAGAGCATAACAAAGACCTTTAGCAGTGGATACGCCTATGCGTAATCCTGTGTATGAACCAGGACCACCACTCACGGCAACGGCATCAAGAGTAATATGTTTGTCGTAAATTAATTTCATTGCAGCTTCAATATATACAGGTAGAAGTGTAGCATGTTGCATTGGCATATCGCACATTTGGATGTCAATAATTTTACTATCACAAGCAACTGCTACGCTGCATATCTCGGCTGAAGTTTCGATTAATAATATATTTGCCATTTTGGGAAAGATTAGAGTATAGTGTTTAAAGTATAGTGTTTAGAGTATAGTGTATAGTGTATAGAGTTTAGAGGATTTAGTGCCGAAGGCTCTCTCAACTTTTTATCGACAAAGGCTCAAAGACCTTCGGTTCAACTTTCAATTTTTAACTATTTTTGCAAAGTTACAAAAATTAGATTGAACGAACAATTAAAAATAAAAAAATGTTGAAAAATTTGGTGGTTTCGGTTTTTATATCTACCTTTGCAAAGTGAAATCAAACATTTATTGCCTATAAGAAAAAAACTACCATTATTAATTAGATTACAGAGTACAGATTATAGATAGTTGGGATGTGTTATTATTCTGTTTTATAAAATCTACATTGGATATGGCAGTTATTAAGAAGAATTTCACCGATGAGGAATTGGTGAATAGGTTTGCAAAAGGCGATAATAAAGCGTTTGAAACTCTTTTGATGCGTCATAAAGACAAAGTTTATACCTATATATTCAATATAGTGCATGAACATAGCATCGCCGATGATATTTTCCAAGATACTTTTATTAAAGTGATTACGACATTGAAGCAAGGTCGTTATTATGATGCGGGTAATAAATTCGCAGGTTGGCTTATGCGCATTGCTCATAATCAGACAATTGATTATTATCGTCGTTTGGCTTCGGATAAGGAAATTTCGAATGATGATTATGAGGCTGATTTGTTTAGTGAGATAAGTCTTTATGATTATTCGGTGCAAGATACGATTGAAAAAGAGGAAACTTTGCGTGATATAGAGACTTTGATTTCGATGTTGCCTGATGACCAACAAAGGATTGTTATGATGCGGTATTATCAGGATTTATCGTTTAAGGAGATTGCTGATTTAGAGCATATTTCGATAAATACAGCACTTGGACGTATGCGTTATGCGTTGATAAATATGCGTAAGAATGCGCAGAAATATAATCTTGTGCGTGATTTTGAAAAAATCTTTGATTGAGAATGATTTTAAAATAATTTAATTAGTGTTATATAAAAATGGCTACTCATAAAAAATAGAGTAGCCATTCTTATTGATTACATGTCCCATTGTTCGAGTGTACCGAGAAGTTCGTCGAAGTTGTGGCATTTTGCTTTTTCTTGAACTTCTTTGATTTGGTTGTGAACTGCTTCGTCGTAGCATTCTGTTGGAACGGCACGGATAACACCCATTGCGATTGGCATATCAGGACCTTCCATGAGAGCTAATTTGAGGTGGAGTGTTGGGTCTTCAGTTGTAGCATCGTGAACGAGGATATCTTTTTCAGTGATACCGTTTTCGCCGATAGTAACTACTTTCAAGTTCCAACCATCGAGTACGAGACCTTTGTTGCGGTCTTTACCGAAAATCATTGGTTTGCCGTGTTCGAGAACTACTGTGCGTTCGAGACGGTCTTCTTTAGTAGCAATCCAGCTATTAGCACCATTGTTGAAGATAACGCAGTTACACAAGCATTCGCATACTGAATAGCCTTTGTGTTCTGCAGCAGCTTTCATCACCATAACAGATGTTGGGCCATCAACATCGAGTGTACGAGCGAAGAATGTGCCACGAGCACCCATTACCAATTCTGCTGGACGGAAAGGACGTTCTACAGTACCGAAAGGTGATGATTTAGACACGAAACCTTTAGGTGAAGTAGGTGAGTATTGACCTTTTGTCAAACCGTAGATGCGGTTGTTGACAATCAACATGTTGATGTTCACGTTACGACGACAAGCGTGGATGAAGTGGTTACCACCGATAGCGAGACAGTCGCCGTCGCCAGATACTTGCCATACTGTCAACTCAGGGTGAGCGATTTTAACACCCGAAGCAATAGCTGCACCACGGCCGTGGATTGTGTTGAAGCCGTAAGTGTTCATATAGTGTGGCAAACGTGAAGAGCAACCGATACCAGAAATAACAGCGATTTCGTGTGGTGGCACTCCTACTTCTGCCATTGCTTTATGTAGAGAG
>JAZOMI010000003.1:0-28305 GCA_045653825.1 Candidatus Aphodosoma sp.
GGTAATGTCGTTCCTTTCGTTGACGATATGCCAAAACCTGTAACTAAAAACCTCGAAGAAGTTGCTCCTAACAAAGACGCTGAAACTTCTATCTTCGTGTTCAAAACTTCTGTTGAACCACACATCGGCGAGGTTGTTTACTTCAAAGTTATGAGTGGTACTCTCAAAAAAGGTGACGACCTTACTAATATCTCTCGTAATGGCGGTAAAGAACGTATCTCTCAACTCTTCTGCGTTGCAGGTCAAAATCGTATCGAAGTAGAACAACTTGTAGCAGGTGATATCGGTGCTACTGTTAAACTTAAAGATACTCGCACTGGTAATACTCTCAATGCTAAGGGTTGCGAATACGACTTCCCTGGTATCCAATATCCAGAACCAAAATATCGTCGCGCTATCAAACCTGTGACTGATGGTGAAGAAGAAAAACTCAACGAAATCCTCACTCGTATGCACGAAGAAGATCCAACTTGGGTTATCGAACAAAGTAAAGAACTTCGTCAAACTATCGTTTCTGGTCAAGGCGAATTCCACCTCCGTACTCTCAAATGGCGTATCGAAAACAACGATAAACTCCAAATCCAATATCTTGAACCTCGCATCCCTTATCGTGAAACTATCACTCGCGCTTCTCGTAGCGATTATCGTCACAAAAAACAATCGGGTGGTGCTGGTCAATTCGGTGAAGTTCACCTCATCGTTGAACCTTACGTAGAAGGCGAACCTGTTAAAGAAATCTATAAATTCAACGGTCAAGAATATCGTATCCAATCTCGCGACGTTCAAGAAGTTGAACTCGATTGGGGTGGCAAACTCGTGATGGTCAACTCTATCGTTGGTGGTGCTATCGATGCTCGTTTCATGCCTGCTATCATGAAAGGTCTCATGGACCGTATGGAACAAGGCCCTCTTACTGGCTCATACGCTCGCGATGTACGCGTTATCGTTTACGATGGTAAAATGCACCCAGTAGACTCTAACGAAATCTCTTTCCGTCTTGCTGGTCGTAACGCATTTGCTCAAGCCTTCAAAGAAGCTAACCCTAAAATCCTCGAACCTGTTTACGACGTAGAGGTATTGGTTCCATCTGAACGTATGGGTGATGTAATGTCTGACCTCCAAGGTCGTCGCGCTATCATCATGGGTATGGAATCAGTTAAAGGTTTCGAAAAACTTATGGCTAAAGTACCTTTGAAAGAGCTTTCTAACTACTCAACAGCATTGAGTTCACTTTCTGGTGGTCGTGCTTCATTCTCAATGAAATTTGCTTCTTATGAACTCTGCCCTGGCGATGTTCAAGATAAACTTCTCAAAGAATACGAAGCAACACAAAGCGAAGATTAATCAAAGAATTCTTCAAAATAAAACCTCCCAATCATTCGATTGGGAGGTTTTATTTTGATAGTTTTTTATAGCCACTATAGCCATTATAGAAACTATAGAGACTATAGCAGCTATAGCCAGTATAGAGACTATAGTTACTATAACCACTATATTAGCTATAAAAAAAACGAGATGCTAATTTTTTAGTATCTCGTTTTTTTTATCTTATATCTATAAAATTATTTTACAATAATTTTGCTTGTAGCAACATTGTTACCATTGTAAACTTTTACTACATAGATACCATTACGGAGGTTAGCTTTGATAGAGCTGTTTTCAACCACTTGGCTAATGACTTTTGCACCAGTGATGCTATATACTTCAATCATATCAGCATTGCCTTCAATTGAGATAGCCCCATTAGTATAATAAGCAGCAAGGTTGTTGTAAGTAATATTTTCTACTGCAGTGTAAGAGTCAACATCGTATGGCGAGCAGCTCAATTTAGCGCACCAAATTTTACCTTTGAGAGCATCGCCAGCACCAACGAGAGTTTTGCCGTCGCCAGATACGCACCAAACGATACCTAGGTCGTCTGCATCTGAGCCTTCTACTTCTTTGGCAATAGCATCGATTTGTTCTGCTGTAATGCCTTCGTATGCCAAAAGACATTTTTCGAGTTCGATGTACTTGTCATTTTTGTAGATGTATGGTTTGCCAAGAGGGTTTTCACCATTTATACTTTTAAAATATACGTGACCTTGATTATCCACACAAGAAGCACCAGTATAGCGTTGAAATTCTCCGATGTCATCTTTGATGTCACCATAATGTATAAAAAGATCTTCGTCAACATTGTAGAGGAAAGATACAGAAGGAGATCCAGCTTCTTTCTCGTTGCTAGGGACACCATAGATACGACCACAAACGAATTTACCATTATGGCTCATTTTTGCCTCTTCAACAAATGAATTTATGCTATATTGACCAAATTCTCTTTCAATAACAGTTGTTTTGTAGTTTTCGTCAGCACCAATTTGTACAAATGTTGTAGGTGTACTTAAAAGGTCGTTGTAGTTAAGTGAAATGAGATAGTTTTGAGCATCGGTTGACATACCACGTACGATTGCTGTTCCAGCTTCGTTTTCAACTCCTAATATTTCCGTATTGCGTGTGTAGTTGCGGTATTTAAAGTCGTTGTCGATTTTGCCATTTATCCAACGAGCAATTGTACCTCCATCCATGCCTGTATATAAGTTACCTATCATTATGGTATCGTTATCAACAATTGTCATTGATACTACATCGCCAGTGGCACTGCTATAGCCAATAGGCATTTCGAGAGAGTGCCAAAGGCCATCACTTTTTAGCCAATATGCTGGTTGACCAAGATATGAACCACCTACGATCGTTCCTGCGTTATTAACACAAAGTGCATCACTAATATCTTCAGATAAGTTTTGGCAGTCTCCTGTTTCGAGATTCCATAAAGAAGCATCATAATAATTACCATCTACGAAAGCTGAAGTTACCATCCATTTACCATTTTCAGATATGGCATTAGGTTGTACTGTGTCATCAGTCGTAAGGTTCATAAATACGCCTGTTGGCTTGTTTTGTGCTATGATTGTACATAGCGCGCATAACATTGCGCATAAAGCGAGTGTAAATTTTTTCATTTTAATTATTGATTTTTAATTGGTTGTATTAATAAATAAGGAACAATTCCCCAATGTAAATTATTTTGCAAAGGTACAAAAAAAAATGTAAAGCTACAATAGCTTTACATTTTTTTTGAAAATTATTAGTTTGTGTTATTTAGATATTTGTGTTTTTGGAAAATTACATTTTTATTTTAATTTTGCCACCCAGTTGTAAGTTGAACACTTTCCTGCACAGCCGATGATTGTTTTACCGTCGCGGGAAACAGCGATAATAGTGCCGAGTTTGTTTTCGTATTGTTCTTCTGCTGGAGGAAGAACAGCATCAATTTGTTCTTGAGTTATACCATTAGCAAGGAGCATTTGTTCGAGTTCTACTGCTTCGCCGTTTGTGATTATATAACCTTGACGGATAGCACCTGTTTCTACAGGTGTGTTGGCGTAGACAACACCGTTGTTGTCAACAGCCCAACCGCCCCATTCCATTTCTTTTTCGAACATTTGGAAATTTTTAGATTCTACATCATAGATGAAAGGTTGGTAGATGTCAGGGTCAGCGAATTCACTTCCTGCAGTGAATACTACGTGACGGTACCATCCTGTAATGTATTTGCCGTTTGCACTCATTGAAGGCGAAAAGATGAAGCTTAGATTTTTGTTTTCATTTGTTTTGGTGTCGATGATGAAGGCATTGTCTGGTGTTGTAACGAAAACGGTTGTGTTAGGGCGTGCGGTGAAGGCGAGACTACCCATTATGATTTTACCATCTTCGGAGATGTTGTAGCATGTGTTGACGAGAGCCTCTTCGCCCAAGTGGTCTTCACGAAGTGATTTTGGATTAGCACGTTCATATACGCCATTTACCCATTTTGCAGCTTCTAGGTATTGTGCTTCGTCGTTATCTTGTACATATCCAACGAATATGAGTTGACCATCGACTTCGGCCATTGATTTAACTATGCCCATAGTGAAACCTTCTGGGAGTTGGAGTGAGTGCCATTCACCGTTTTGGTGGTAGGCAGGTTGGAAGAGATATGCACCGCCGACGATTGTTCCAGCGTCGTTGACACAATTGGCTTGAGACATACCTTCTTCGGCTGTTGCGAGGATTGTACGTTCGCCAGTTTCGAGGTTCCAGAGAGAAGCAGAGATTGTGTAGCCTGTGTTGGCGTCGTTGTTTTGGTTGTATCCAACAGCCCATTTGCCGTTGCGAGAGATGCCTTGGAGAGTAGCACCATCTTCGGCGAAAATTGGTTTAAGTGAAGAAACTTTAGGTTCTTCTGGTTCTTCAGGAGGTGTTGTTGGTTTTTGTTCGCAAGCAACAAAGATTGATGTTGCAGCGATGAGTGTCATGATGTTAAAAAATAATTTTTTCATAATGTGTTGTTATTTTAATAGTTTATAATTTTTGTTGTTATGGTGATGTTGTTGTATTGTGCGATTATGATGTAGATGCCAATAGGGAGTTGAGAGAAGTTGTATGAGTCGGATTGAGTTTCGCCGATGATTTGTCCGTTGAGGTTGTATAGTTTGATGTTTGTTGCTTTAGGGGCGTATAGTGTATTGTTAATTGTATATATAATGTGTTTGTTTTGGTCAATGTTTTCAGTCGCTGTGCCAAGGTATTCGCCTTTCTCGATATGATCTTGACTGAGTGGAATGATGCCGAATTGTTGGTTGCGGTGGTCGAATACGCCAGTTATATTGTTGTATTGGAAGAGAGTATAGTCCCAATTATATGGCATTTCGTAAGAGTCTTGATATAGGTATTTTTGTGTTGTAGTTTGTCCGTAGTTTTCTACTTGGCGAGAACTATGACCAACACCCATTAGTTTTACTACTTGACTTTCGTATTTTTCTGGGTTTGCGAAAAGTGTTTCCATTGTAACCTCTTCGGCTTGTATTTTGTCGAGGTTGTTGCTAGACGAAATGGTGAATGTTGTACCTTCGTGTTGGTGTAGGTATCCGTGGTATGAACCTGTTATTCCGCTGATAGAGTCGCCTGCGGCGATGAGTGGATCGAAATATGTTTCGATGTATAGACCAGCAGTGTTATCTTGTACGAAGATTTCGTATATTGTTACGTCAACGCCTGCACGTGAATCTATGTGTGTGACTAGGGCTTTATTAGTTAGAGTGTATGTTGTGCCAGTTGCAAGAGGTTCGCCAGCTTCTATCATTTCAGCTATAGAGTTAAATGTATAGTTTGTAGCGATAATGTCTGATTCTTGGCGGATAATGATTGATGTTTCTCCTGGATTTATATTACCTGGGTCAACTATACCTGTGATTGCGAGTTTTTGTCCTTCATATTTAGTGAGGTCAATGCCTTCGAGGATGATGGATTTATTGCCTGCTACGAGGGTGTATTTATCTCCTGATTTGGTGATTGTACCTTTTGGAGTTATGCAAAGGATTGATTCGTAGGATATGACATTGGCGCCGATGATATATTCGATGTCGTCGATTTGGTTGCCTATTAATTCATTGTTTTTGCTTTTGATTGTGATATTTTTGGCGTCTTCGGCTGAGATTGTCATTGTTGTGCCGTGTTTGATTTTGCCATTTTTGTCAAGAGCAAAGTTTGAAAATAGGCCTTTGATGCCTGTGATTTCGTCGCCGATAGAGATTGTACCAGTATATGCTTCGATTTTGAGAAGGACGCCGTAGGTTTCGTACATACCTCCGAATGATGGGATTGATTGTTGTGCGTAGACATTGAGTGAGTTGTCGGCGTTTGTTTGTACGTAGTTGACGATTACGGGATCGACGAGGCCGTATGCTATTTGTGGGTCTTCTTCGTAGAATGCTTCTTTGAATGAGAGGATTGTTTTGTAGGCAGTGGCAGTGATGTGTTTTTGTGATGGGATTGCGAATCCGTTAGGGGTGTAATATCCTTCGAAAGTGCCACGAGTTGGGATTGTTATATCCCAATTATCTTGAATAGGAGTTTTCTTGTCCGGTGTACCGAGATAGAATGCGCCGTTTGACTCGAATGTAGCTACGTCGGTCAATCGGATTGGACGGCATTCGTAGTCCATTGGATTGGCTTGTAGTTGTTCGAGAGTGATGTCGGTGATGTTGAATTCTATGTTTTCTTCTTTTTTAGTGATTGCTTTAGCTTCGTCGGTGTATAGTTGAATCATAGACATTTCGCTTTCGGTTGCGGTTTTGAATGTGCCGACGATGTTGGTGATGTTCATTTTGGGTTTTATTTTTGCAGCTCCGTTAGCGGCAAGAGCGACATTTTTGAGGTATAGACACCCTGTTGCATCTTGAATTAAGACGCCACTTGCGGTTTGGAAGGTGGTGGTTGCAGTACCAGTGTAGTGAACTTCTGTGCCATTAGGGAGTGCACGAACTTCTTGAATTGTAGCGCATGGGGTTTGTGCGATTGCAATATTAGCAAAGATTATCGCTGAGATGAGGAGTAGTAATTTTTTCATATTTTTTTATTTTTTTATTTTTTTATTTTTTTTATTTTTTTTATTTTTGTTTTGATGGTTAATTATCATGCAAATTTATAAAAATTTTGTTGTTTCGCCAAACTTTTGATGTATGTTTTTAAATGTGTTTTTTAGTGAACTAATTATACTTTTAGGATGAGTGAAGGTAATGTGTACTTGTTATCTTATATTTTTTTGTGGAACATATTGTTTTTTGTTAGTTTTGTGGTTAAATTTCGACAGTGAATTTGTCGGCAGATTTCCAGAAAGGGAGTCGGTTGCGGACTTTGTCGAGATAAGCCATATCGATTTCGACGGTGCGAGTGCCTGCTTCCCATTCGTCGAACGAAGCGAGGCATTTGCCACGAGGATCAAGCATGACAGAGTGACCATTGTGTTGAACGCTATAAGAGTCGGTGCCAATGGCATTTACGGCGCAGACATAAGATTGATTTTCCATAGCGCGTGCTATGGTGAGTGCATCCCAAGCTTCGATTCGGTCTTTAGGCCAATTGGCAGTATAGATGAGGACATCGTATTCGTTGCCAGAGAAATTGCGACTCCACACAGGAAAGCGGAGGTCGAAACAGATGAGAACGCGGAATTTTACGCCTTTGTATTCGACGTCGAGGTGTTTGTTGCCAGGCGTGAAGTGTTTTTGTTCGTCGCCGATGAAGAGGTGTCGTTTGTCGGCGAATTGGATAGTACCATCTGGTTGACAGAAGAAACCACGATTGTAGGATTTGTCGCCGTCGGTAGCCATAAAACTACTAGCAATAGCAAAATTGCCTTCTTTTGACCAACGTTTGATAGCCTGAATAGCTTCTCCATCAGTGTCTTCTGCTAATTCTGGTTTATCAACACTAAATCCGGTTGAGAACATTTCAGGAAATACTACGACATCTGTTTTTCCATACAATTCTTTTACTATTTGTTCGAATGTGGCGAGATTGGCACTTTTATCTCCCCATATAATTTCTTGTTGTACTAATGTGATTTTCATTATTTTTTTTACCTAATAAGTTATACAATTTTATTACTTCTTGAGCCTCTTTTACATCGTGTACTCTTAATATATTCGCACCTCGTTCAACTGCGAGTGTGTTCAATATAGATGTTCCATTTAAGGCTTCATTTGCACTACAATCAAGAGCTTTATAGATCATTGATTTGCGAGATATACCAACTAAGATAGGAGCTTTAAAGCATTCAAAAACTTCTAATTCTCTCAAAAGCGTGTAATTTTGTTCGATGGTTTTAGCAAACCCAAATCCAGGGTCAATAATGATTTCTTTAGTAAACCCTTTTTCTCTTAGGATTGCAATCTTTTTGGCAAAATATTGTAGTATATCCGACAAAAAATCATCGTATTTTGTCATAGATTGCATTGTTTGTGGAGTACCTTTTGAGTGCATCAATATGTATGGTACTTGTAATTCTACAATTGCATCGAGCATCTTTGTGTCCCATTCAAATCCCGAAACGTCATTTATCATTCCGATACCAAACTCTTTTACAGCTATGCGTGCCACGTTGCCTCTGAAGGTGTCTATTGAAATCGGTATATTAGGAAATTCAGAGCGGATAATTTTTAAAGCAAGTCGTATACGCTCAATCTCTTCTGTTTCGCTTACCTCTTCGGCATTTGGACGGGTAGAGTAGCCTCCAATGTCTAAAATATGAGCGCCATTCTCAATAGCAGATCTCACTGAGCTTAGTATGCTTTTGTAGTCGTTGACTCTACTTTCTTTATAAAAAGAGTCGGGTGTTATGTTTATTATTGCCATTATTTTTGGAGAAGATGAGTCTATTATTTGACTATCAAAGGCAATAAGTTTATTATATTTTTCGTTAATCATAAAAACAATTATTCTGTACGCAAAGTTAAAAAAAAAAAATGACCTAAAATAATTTTTTTGAACTAAAAGTAAAAAAACTTCAAAAAAATTGTTGTTATATCATAAATTATTGGTAAATTTGCGCTCGAATTACATATTTCGTTGTTGTAGTAGTAAAATTATAATAAAATAATATGAAATTATTTAAGAAGTTTTTGATTTCGAGCTTGTTGTTAGCTCTATTGACAACCTATGGTTGTAATAAGAAAGGCTTAGGTTACCAATCACCATCTGCAGAAGTTGGTAAAGCATCGTTAAAAACTGGGTGGGCATATAATAATCCAAGTGAGGGATTTTTTGATGTTCATACTGATTATTATGGAAAATGTCCACAAGGTATGGTGTACATTAAAGTTGCAACAACAGTACGTGGTCAAAATAGTGATATGTTGTCGGTAACGAAAAATAATGCAAAAAAACGAGTTGCTGCGTCTGCGTTTTATATGGATGAGTATGAGGTTACGAATCTTGAATGGCGTGAATACGTGCGTTGGTTGCAAGGTGTGTATTCTCATCGTCCTGATGTCGTTGTTCGTGCTTTGCCTGATGAAACTGTTTGGCGTAAAGAATTGGCTTATAATGAGCCATATGTGCGAGAATATTATGTAAGTCCGGCTTATAACGATTATCCTGTGGTTGGTGTTTCTTGGGTGCAAGCTACAGAATATTGTAAATGGCGTACAGATCGTATAAATGAGTTGGAACTTATTTATGCGGGAGTTATTCCATATGTTCCATTGGCTGTAGTAAATCAAAAAATACAGGAAAATCCAGATTCTGTTGTGAATTATTTGTTTACGACAAAAGATGTTCGTAAATACGTGAATTTTGTTAATGCGAACTTTGAGGATTTTGAATCAGAAGATGGTGAAGCTTTGGATTTTGAACCTAACTATAAAAAGTACGATTTGAATGGAGATGGTGAAATTGCAGCTAACGAATGGTCGGTAGCTCTTGAAGGTGCTCTTTATGACTCAGAGTGTCGTCTTCCTACTGAAATGGAATGGGAATATGCTGCTTATGGATTGGAAACAGATCGAGCTATTTATGAGCAAACAAATACTTATCCATGGGCAGGTTCTCAACTTCGTTCTTTTGAAAAAGAGAATGAAGGTGGATTTGTAGCAAACTTCTTGCGTGGTCGTGGTGACCCTATTGGTGTTCAGTTGAATGGTACTCTTACTATGCCAGTTTGGTCGTTTAAACCTAATAGTTATGGCTTGTATAATATGGCAGGTAATGTTAATGAGTGGGTAAAGGATGTGTTCCGTGCTAATGTGTCGAATAATGAAGAGATTAATACATTCCGTGGTAATGAATTTGAATCAGATTCTATTTTTGCCGAAGAAATTTTAAATAAACATTTTGCGTATTTAGATCCTGCTAAACGAGACTCTATGCGTGTTGTGTTAATTAAAGAACGAGGTATTACTAAAACTGGAGGTGATTATCGTAACTTTAAAGATGGTGATATGCAATCTGCTTTAGAAAGTGATTCTGCTAAGATTGAGTTGGTGTATAAGGATCTTACTCCAATTGAACAGGCTAATATGATTTCAAATACTGCACGCGTTTATAAAGGTGGTGGTTGGAATGACCGCGCTATTTGGTTGAATCCGTCGCAACGTCGTTGGTTGGATGAAAAAGCTTGTCGTAATGATATTGGTTTCCGTTGCGTGATGAGTACTGTTGGTGGTTTTGAACAACAACGTGAATATGAAAAATATTAATTAGTGTCTAATTAAAAGCATATAGCAAAAAAGCACTTACTTTATGTTGGTGCTTTTTTGCTTGATATAATACTACAATATATTATGGAAAAAATTCAAAGAACAGTTATTGTTGATGCACTTAAACGTACTGATTATGGTGCAAAAGTGAATATTAAGGGTTGGGTGCGCACTCGCCGTGGTAATAAAAACGTTAGTTTCATCGCCCTTAATGATGGTTCTTCTATCAATAATATTCAAATTGTTGCTGATATTGCTAAATTTGGAGAGGAATACCTTAAGCCAATCACAACAGGTGCTTGTATTTCGGTGAATGGTATTCTTGTTGAATCAATGGGTCAAGGTCAATCGGTTGAAGTACAAGCTGAAGAGATCGAGATTTATGGTACAGCTGATAATACTTATCCATTGCAAAAGAAAGGTCATACTCTCGAATTCCTTCGCGAAGTAGCTCACCTTCGTCCTCGTACTAATACTTTTGGTGCTATCTTCCGTATTCGTCACAATATGGCGATGGCTATCCATACTTTCTTCCACGAACGTGGTTATTTCTATTTCCATACTCCACTTATCACAGCGTCTGACTGTGAAGGTGCTGGTCAAATGTTCCAAGTAACTACTAAAAATCTTTATAACCTCAAAACTAACGAAGAGGGTAAAATCGATTATTCTGATGATTTTTTTGGCAAACAAGCATCGTTGACAGTATCAGGTCAGTTGGAAGGTGAGTTAGCTGCTATGGCTTTGGGTAAGATTTATACTTTCGGTCCTACTTTCCGTGCCGAAAATTCTAATACTCCACGCCACTTGGCTGAATTCTGGATGATTGAACCTGAGGTTGCTTTCTTTGAAATCGAAGATAATATGCAACTTGCACAAGATTTCATCCAATATTGTGTGCGTTGGGCTCTCGAACATTGTCAAGACGATATTGCTTTCCTTGCAAAAATGTATGATAATGAACTTATCGATCGTCTCAACTTCGTAATTGCTAATGACTTTAAACGTCTTACTTATACAGAAGGTATCGAAATCTTGAAAGAGGCTGTTGCTAACGGTCGTAAATTCGAGTTCCCTGTTGATTGGGGTACTGACCTTCAATCAGAGCACGAACGTTATCTCGTAGAAGAGCACTTCAAACGTCCAGTGATTTTGACTGACTATCCAAAAGAGATTAAGTCGTTCTATATGAAACAAAACGATGATGGTAAGACAGTGCGTGCGATGGACGTATTGTTCCCTAAAATTGGCGAAATCATTGGTGGTTCGCAACGTGAAGAAGATTATGAAAAACTTCGTACACGTGCAGCCGAAATGGGAGTGCCTGATAAAGACATTTGGTGGTATCTTGATACTCGTCGTTTTGGTACAGCACCTCACTCTGGTTTCGGTCTCGGATTCGAACGTTTGATGTTGTTCGTGACAGGTATGCAAAATATTCGTGATGTGATACCTTTCCCACGTACTCCGAATAATTGTGAATTTTAACGATAAGCGAGAGTAAACCAATAAAAACGCATAATAAAATTTTGCGACAGCAAAATTATAAACCTAGAATAGGCTGCGCAATCAAATTTATTTGAATTGCGTAGCCTATTCTAGGTTTATAAATTGTTCGTTAACGAACAATTTATTGTGCGTTTTTATTGGTTTGCCGAGTGTAGTTAAAATCTTGAGCGAGCTGTAAGCGAAGCGAAAAATTCTCAATTACTCCCTTCAGTCGTGATTTTTGCTTTGCTCGGCATAGTTCAAGCAAGCTTGACTCTGCTCTCGCTTATCGCAAAAATTCTCAACTCTCAATTCTCAACTCTCAACTTAATAAATGCTTTATCCAAAAAACTTTGAAAATAAAATATCGTTCGACCAGATTCGTGGGTTGATAAAAGAGCGATGTGTCAGTCAGCAAGGTGCCGAGTTGATTGATGCAATGGTATTTTCGTCTGATTTCGATGCCATAGTATTGTCGCTTACGCAGATAGAGGAGATGATGACCCTATTGACCGAAACTGGCGAAGGGTTGCCATTGGGTTCGTTGGCTGATTTGCGACCAGCATTTGCTCGAACTCAGGCAGATGGAACTTTCCTTGATGTGAAAGATGTGGTTGATTTGCGATTGAATGTATCGACACTTCGTGCTGTTACGACATATTTGCGTGCGCGAGATGCAGAGCGTTTCCCTGCTTTGATTAAGATGACTGAGTCGGTCGAATTATTCCCAAATATAGAGCATGAAATAGAGCGTATTATCAATAAATACGGCGAAGTGAAAGATACGGCATCGTCACAGTTGGCAGAGATTCGTCGTTCGATATTGTCGGCACAAAGCAGTATTTCTAAGACTCTTAATGCTATTTTGCGTCAGGCGCAGGCTTCGGGTATTGTCGATAAAGAGGCTGCTCCTACTATTCGTGAGGGGCGTTTGGTAATACCAGTGTCGGCAATGAACAAACGTAAGATTCAGGGTATTATTCATGACGAATCTGCTACGGGTAAGACTGCTTTTGTCGAGCCTACGGCGGTGGTAGAAGTTAATAACCGTCTTCGTGAATTAGAAAATGAAGAGCGTCGTGAGATAATACGTATTTTAGTGGAATTTACCAATTCGGTGCGACCATATTATGATGCTATTGCACAATCGGTATACTTTTTGGCAGAGGTGGATGCATTGCGTGCTAAGGCGCAATTCTCTATCTCTATTCGTGCTATTAAACCATATTTAGTGTCGGAATGTGAGGTCGATTGGTATGAGGCACGCCATCCGTTATTGGAGATGTCGCTTGTGCGTCAAGGTCGTAAAATAGAACCTCTTACGATAAAACTTACAAAAAAGCAACGAATATTGTTAATTTCGGGTCCGAATGCGGGAGGTAAGTCAGTATGTTTGAAAACTGTGGGGTTGTTGCAATATATGTTGCAATGTGGTTTGCCAATACCTTTGCATGAGCGCAGTCGTGCCGGTTTGTTTAAGTCGATATTCATTGATATAGGCGATGAGCAAAGTATCGAGAACGACCTTTCGACCTATTCTTCTCACTTGTTGAATATGAAAAACTGTATCAAATTCAGTAATGGTAAGAGTTTGCTTTTGATTGACGAATTTGGTACGGGTACTGAGCCACAAATCGGTGGAGCGATTGCCGAGGCGGTGTTGGATCGCTTCAATAAGAATAAGCTCTTTGGAGTTATTACTACCCACTATACCAATCTTAAGCATTTTGCAGCGCAGACCGAAGGTATCGTGAATGGTGCAATGTTGTATGACCGCAACCAGATGCGTCCGCTCTTTATGCTCTCTATTGGTACTGCAGGTTCGTCGTTTGCTATCGAGATTGCGCGTAAAATCGGTCTGCCTGAAGATGTCATTGCTGCTGCATCAGAGATGGTTGGTACAGAGCAAGTCGATTTTGATAAACACCTTCAGGATGTAGCACGTGATAAGCGTTATTGGGAGAATAAGCGTCAGCAGGTGAAAGATAAAGAGAAACGTTTGCAACAACTCACCGAGCGTTATGAGCAACTTATTGATGGTATGCGAGTGAAGGAGAAAGAGACTTTGCGCCAGGCAAAACAAGAGGCGGCTGAGATACTTTCGCAAGCAAATCGAGAGATTGAGAAGACAATACGCATCATTAAGGAGACACAAGCTGATAAGGAGGCAACTCGTAAAAGTCGTGAAGAGGTGGGCAAATTGCGTGAGAAGATGGAGCGAGGAGCACAACAATCAGCACCTAAAAAACAGCAGAAGCCACTCGTGGTGGGCGAACATGTGCAGATTGTGGGGCAGAATGTTATAGGCAAATTGCTTGAAATACAAGGTAAGACTGCTATTGTGGCATTTGGGCAAATCAAATCTACCGTTGCGCTCAATCGTCTTGAACGTGTGTCGGCAGGGCAAGCCAAACAAGCCGAGCAACGTATGGTGGCACAACGCACATCGAATGCGACAGAAGATATCCGCAATCGCCAACTTACTTTCAAACAAGAAATTGACGTACGTGGTATGCGAGTAGATGAGGCATTGCAAGCAGTGGTATATTTTATCGACGATGCAGCTATGGTATCGGCTACGCAGGTGCGTATCTTGCATGGTACAGGCACAGGTGCTTTGCGCCAAGCCATACGTGATTATTTACATCAAGCCTCAATGGTCAAATCTTATCGCGACGAGCATGTACAATTCGGAGGCGCGGGGATTACCGTTGTGGAGATGAAGTGAATATAAGGAGTAAGGAACAGGGAGTAAGGAACAGGGAATAATGCACAATTCACAATTCACTCTAACCTCTAACTTTTAACCTCTTAACTAATTATGCATTATGCATTGAGAACCGAAGGTCTTTGAACCGATAGGTGAAAAAATTATGAAAAAGACTGCATTAGTATTAGAAGGCGGAGCAATGCGCGGAATGTACACCGCTGCAGTTCTCGATGTGTTGTTGGACGAAGGCATCAAGGTTGATGCCATATACGCTACATCTGCAGGGGTGCTTTTTGGGGTAAATTATATCTCAGGACAACGAGGTCGGGCGATACGTTATAATAAGCGTTTTTCGCGTGACAAACGCTATATGGGCATACATTCTTTGGTTACTTCAGGTAATATTATCAACAAAGATTTTGCTTTTTATGAAGTACCTTTCACGTTGGATATTTTCGACCAAGAGACCTATTCACGTTCTGAAACTAAGATGATTGCAACAATAACTAATGTGCATACAGGTGGGGTTGAATATATTGAAGTGAAAGATGTATTGGAACAGATGGAGGTGTTGCGTGCAGCATCGGCTATGCCATTTGTATCGCAGATGGTAGAGTTGGACGGACAACTTTATCTCGATGGCGGACTGGCTGATAGTATTCCGTTAAAGAAGTGTCAAGAGGATGGTTATGAGCGAATAATCGTAGTGGAGACTCGTCCGAAAGGGTATCGTAAAACAAAAGCCAATCCACTTTTTGCTAAGTTGTATTATTCGAAATATCCTAATTTGGTTGAGACGATAAATAATCGTTATATCGGTTATAATAATATATTGCAGGAGATAGACGAACTTGATGAGAAGGGGGAAATTGTGTTAGTGCGTCCGTCGAAAGAGTTGCATTTGGGTCGTATAGAGTCTAATCCTGAGCGATTGCAAGAGATGTATGATTTAGGAATTGAAGATGCAAAAGCGCTTTTGTCTCGTATAAACAAATTTTTGTCGGAATAATATGAAACAATTGAATAATCCGTGGTTAGGTATTGAAGGTTATAAATGTTTTGCTTGTGCGCCTTCTAATCCTATTGGGTTGAAAATGAAATTCTTTTTGGATGGAGAGGATATTTTGTCTATTTTTCCACTAGGTGATAATTATCAGGGTTGGATTGATACATTGCATGGAGGAATACAGGCTACTTTGTTAGATGAGATTTGTGCATGGAAATTGATTCATTTGCTTGGTACTTCGGGTGTTACATCCAAAATGGAGGTTAGATATAAACGTCCAGTTATGACTACATGGCCATATATTCTTGTGAAGGCAGAATTAGTAGAGCAACGTAGGAATATTGTGGTTATGAAGGCCTCGATTACTTCACCAGAAGGGGATTTGTGTTCATATGCCGAATGCACCTATTATAGTTTTCCCCCAGAAAAGGCTCGCGAGATGGGTTTTGCCCCTTGTGAAACGTTTGGCGAAGAGCTGACTTTAGAGGAGGCTGTATTAATGATATTGGGGTAGATTGAGTGAATGAAATGGACCTTTAAGTCAAAAAATAAATAACTAAATACACAATGAGAGTGTGTGGAGTTTTTTTTCGGTGAGGTTGCTTGAAGGTAAAGTCGGGATAGAGTGAAAAATACAGAAAAATACACATTGCTATTGTGTGTTTTTGAGGATAAAAAAGAGTTCGTAATTTCGCAACTTCGCAAGTTCGCAAATAAAAAAGTCGACTTTATGAGAGTCGACTTTTTTGTGTATTCATTTAGGCTTTAGAATTCATAAATTTGTAATCCATACATACCGTAAGCTACGTATATACGTCCGTCTGGTCCTTTTTTAACAAAGTTTGCAGATTGTTTAATGTCAGTTTCGTTTGTAACAGAAGATGCGCCGCGACCACGATAATTGAATTTTTTGATAGTGCGGTTGTATGTATTGCCATCAGCATCGGTGTAAACAGCGTTGCGGTCGAGGATTGCTAAACCATCGCCAGTAGCGAGATAGATATATTTTTCATCAACGTCTACGCCATTTGCGCTTTTCTTGCTACCACCGATTCTATTGCCAGAGTAGTTGTATACAGCAAAACCATTTTGACCTTTACAGATGTAGATGTATTCGTTGTCGGCAATACAAACATTTTTACCATCGGTTGGATATATTGAGCCCACTTCGAAAGAGAGTTCTTCTTCCATGTCTGTGTTGTATATTGTTACGATGCCACGGTCGGTATTGTTGAGAGTGATTATTTTACCTTTGTTTTCATTGTAATATACATATTTACCTTGGAAGTCGTTGATGTTTGAATTGATGTGTTTTTTTGATTGGTTGTTGTTGTCGTTGATATCGAATTTGTTGATACCTCCGTTGCTATATCCAGAGATTGTAATTAATTCATCGTTGATACGTTCTACGCAATTAGCAGAGTAGCCAGTTAGTGAAACACGTATTTCTTCGTATTGTTCTAATTCTGGGAATCTGCCGTCTGACGTTAGGGCGATTTTGCTCAAAGCAGCACCTACTTTACTGCTTGTTGCAGCAGAATAGAGAGTGCCATCAGAGTAGATGATGTGGTTGTATTTGAACTCATTGTTTTCCATTGATTGCTCGAATAGAGAACTTGTGATGTCGTATTTATCAATGCGAATAACATCAATTATGCCACCAAAGTCGTCTTGGCTATCGACAGATGGGCTAAATAGGTGTTGAGCATATTCCATATTTGTTTCTGGATTAGCATGCCAACTGAGGTAGAGCATATCGCCATTGAATGTGATGCTAGTAGCAGAGAATTTATGAGAAGCAGAGCCATTAGGAGGTAGGACTTCGACAACAGGTACCTCGCCAATTTCAGGGCGGCAACCATCTTCAGATGCAGGCAACCAACTATTAGCTGCAATAGAAACCGTTGCAGGAACAACGAAGTTGTCTTCGTTTAGAATAGCTTTTTCGTCAGGGACATCGTAATAGAATTTGATACGGAGGTCGCCTTCGATATCTAAGTCGCCAGAGAAAATTCCACAAGGGAAACTAGCAGCAGCAACATCACCAGGTACTGTTGTGTATTCGTTGCCACGGTCGAAATATAATTTGCCACCAACTTTTACAACAGATTTGTAAGAAGATTTGACGCCATTAACAACAATGCGTTGGTCTCCTTTGTCGACAAACATACCATCGTTGACGATTTCGAACAAAGCATCTTTAAGATTCATTGTTGCGCGTCCTTGATTGGTTACAAGAGAGCCAGTTTGAAGGTATTTGTTAATATTGAGAACAGCATCACCAGTTGTAGCTTTGAAATCGAGGGCATCTTTCACAATAACACAATCGTCGAAAGTAGCAAGAGCGGCATATTCGACATACATGTTTCCAGTTACGGTGAGTTTGTTGGCAAAGTGAGATTTTCCGCCATTGAATTGAACTGTACCGTTGACAATCATTTCACGTTCGCAATAGAAATCGGATTGAGTGTCGACTTGGAAAGTCACGTAAGCATTGTTGGCACGCACAACGAAAGGTTCGCCATTTGTATTGTAAATGTGTACCTTACCAGCTTCGTAAAGACGGAAACCCATGTTTTCAGGGGTGTCGATGTTACCCCAGCAGTAGACATTAGTTGCTTTTTTGATTTTCACCATATTGTCCCAACCAGCTTCGCAGTAGGTTAAGACGGCATTAGGTAATATATAAATGTTGACAGGGACATCATCGTTCCACCAAGCGCCAGTAAATTTGGCATTGGCAGCAACATAGATGTCGATAGAACCTTCTGAAACAGACCAATCTTGGCTGATAGTGCCTTCCCATGCAGAATCGATATAATAAGCTTTGCCACGAGTTAGGGTAACGCCGTTGTTCCAGTTGGTTGGTTGTTCGGAAAGTTTTAGGGCATCGCCAGGAATTTGAGGAGCAGGAGTTTGGGTTACTTTTGCTCGAACTTGTTGTTGTGCTTTATTTTGTTTAGTAAACACTAATCGTTTAGCCAATTGACTAGCATCGGTAGTTATGGTGATGTCAGTAGATGTTTTAGGCTCATTAGGTTGGCACGATACGAAAGAAAAAGCAGCCAAAAGAGAGAGGCATGCAAAAATAAAATTCTTTTTCATAGTGTACGGTTTTAGATTTTGTTAGAGGTATAAATATTATACCCAGATTTTGTTATTTTAATAGATTTTGTTGTATTTGAAAAATAGTAACGCAATTTACTCTGCAAATTTACTTCTTTTTGTTTAAAAATCAAAATATTTTATAAGTTAATTTTAGACTTTAATATTTTTAAACATATTTTTGTTTTTAATTTGTTTTTTTGGGGGGGAGGGGAGGAGTAAATTTTATTAGTTTGGTAAATATGCTAAAAAGCGATTATGTGCGATAGGTTTTATTATCATAGTTCGACCATAGTTCATTTCATTCAATAAAACGACTTTATTTATTGTTATATTTTGATGAATGTCGATGGCAAAAGAGCATGCTTTAGATTGTTCGGCAGATAGATTGCTTTTTATCATGAGAGTGCCATCTTCGGCATTATAGTCGTATTCGATAGATGTTTTTTGGCGGTCGACCCAAAAATCACCATAATCTTCAAAATTGTATAATCCGATTTTGTTTCTATCCATTTTTTCGATTAATTGTTTCAAGACAAACATTTTCCAATCGCGATTAGGATGAATGAGTATGATTGATGAAGCATAATTATTTTTTAATTTGTTTATTACATCTAACCATACATCAGGTTTTTCGTGCCAATTGTTTTCATCCATAGGGTCGGAAGAGAAAACATCGGAGATATGAAGAGGCATTTGTAATATGCCTTGTTCGCCTTCCCAAGCATTATTGAGACGTTCGTTGAAAGGGAAAAGAGATAAAACATCGCCAGCGGTGTAGCAAGAAGCAAAAGAGTAGTTGCTTTCTTTCAAGACTTGAGGCATATTTTTGTTTACGCAGAGGTGTCCGCTACGGAAAGAGCGGACATTATTTCCGAGGTCAGACTCGATGATTTCTTTAGAAAGAGCAAGTTCAGCCCAAGTAGAGCCACCAGTAGTGATGCTAGTTTGCGTATCGTGATGGGGGTTGTATTCTTCTTTAGAGACTACAGTTATAGGGAATCTTTCGGTTTTGCTGAAGTCAGGGAAGTGGCATATAGAATGGCTACCGACAGTGTGTCCATCTTTGAGTAGTTGTTTAGATTTGGTGATAGAGGCATCGTCGTAAAAAGCAGAAAGATAGTTTTGGTCGCGGAAATAGTGCACAGTCAAGAAGAAATGCGATTTCAAGCCGAGACTTTTTTCATATTCTGATGTGTAGAACATTTCGTCGTAAGCAGTGCGAGAGTCGCAATCGTGTGTTGTGATTAAAAGACTTTCGTAGCCATCAGGTACAGTGAATTTCCAAGGAGCGATAGGGTTAGTTTTTGCATATACCGAGCGGATGAAAAAGGCATAAATATCGCCCGAAGGTTCGTAGAAATTATTGACAGACCGAGAAGCATTGAAGTCTTTATTTAATTGAGAACGTTGGATGACATCGCGCCATAGAATGCCGAATGAGTAAGCAGCACCTTTGCCGAGTTGATTGCGTACGACAGCCACGCCGTTGTCGTCGAAATGGGCTAATCCTTCGCCAGAAGTCAGAGTATAGGCATATGTTTTTATGGATTGTGATTCAGAAGTATTCTTGCCTAATGAGATTTCTAGTTCTTCTGGAGCATCGATATATTCTAATTCTTTCTCGTAGAGATAGGCAGAATTCCAGGTGTATTTTTCTCTTGTTTTAGCGTATGAACTTTCGTTTATGCCAAATAGAGTTTCTATTTCAGAGGTTGCATTGATGATGGCAGGAGAGATTACTACGCCACCAGTCTTTGTCCAATTAATTAGAGAATCGGCTTCAGTTGTTGTGAAAGTTTTGGATAGTATAGGGGAAGATAGCACAATTATATTTGCTTTCTCCATAGCTTCGTATATGTCGGTAGTTGAGAATGTAGGCACGCCAGCAATGTCGAGTATATATTGAGCCGAATAGAGATGACGGCTATTGTCTCCTGATTCTTCAGTGTAGTTGTTGCGAGAAGTTATGTCTAACAAGGCGCAACCTTTTTGGGGAGAGAACGAGTAGGTTGTTATTTCTGGGGTTGGGGGGATTGTTGTAGTATCATTGTCATTGGTAGGAGGGTTGATGATTTCAGGTTCGCAGGCAATAAAAATGACACTACAGATTAAGGCAATAAAGAGATTGTATTTCATTGAATAAAAATGTTTTATTGAGGTTAAATACCTTCGGTTTGAGCAATTTCTGATGTTTTTTTCGGATTCCAAGGGTCTTTGTATGAAGAGAAGAAGAACAACTCTTTGGTATAGGCAATAATACGAGCTAGTCGTAGGAAATATCCTGTGTAGAAAGTAGATAAAAGAGTAAAACGGATGAGAGGCAATTCTTCTTTTGGTCGTTCGGACACGAGCATTATTACAAAAAATCCGATTAAAGAGAACATAACTCGGATGAGATATCCGATGATAAATATTTCTAATATTTTGTCGGCGTGTTGAAAAAAGAGAGAGAATATATAGAAAAACCATACATAGTTGAAGTAGAAGTCGAATATAATACTTTCGAGATTGGATATGGCATTAGAGAAAGAGAAATTTTTATGAGGTAGAAATATATCGATGTGTTTTCTCATTCTGAAGCGGACAAGCGACTTGCTCCAACGTTGACGTTGTTTGAACAAATTGGCCCATTTAGTAGGCACATTAGTCATAGATATAGCATCGGTAGCGAAGAATATTTTGTAACCCGATTTGCGTAGTTTTTGAGTAATGTCGCCATCTAATCCAGGACCGATATCCCAATATCCTACTTGTTTGAGAGCTTCGCAGTCGAAAGCGCCAAAAGCACCTGATATAATGTGATATAGTCCTAATTGGGATGTTACCATACGGCCTACTTGAATAGTTTTTAGGTATTCAAGTGCTTGCATTGAGGTGCAAATGTTGGTGTTGGCATTGCGCACTTTCACTACGCCGCCTACGCCTTTTATTTTTTCATCGTAATAGAAAGGAATCAATATTTTTTCGATAGCATCACGGTCGAGCGAAGTGTCGGCATCAAGGTGAACGATGTATTTGCCTTTGGCATAGTGAGCACCCAAGTTGGCAGCCGAGGCCTTACCACCACGCACATTGGAGCGGATGAACATATCGATGTATCCAGCTTTTTCGAGGTCGCGGCAAATTAGAGGTGTAGCATCGTCGGAGCCATCGTCGACAATTATGATTTCATAATTTCGGTATGTTTGTTCGCGTAGAGATTGAACCAATTTGTATATGTGTTCACCTTCGTTTTTGCCAGGAGCTAATATAGTGATAAGAGGATTTTCTAAGAATAATTTCATTCGAGCCACTTGTTGGCGGCGTTGACGGCGTTTGTAGGTTAGTTTGTAGTAGATGGTGATGGTAAGTTCTAATAGATAGTATCGAGGAAACTCTATAAAAAACAGGAACCAATAAGTATTTATTAGTCCTGATACAGATAGATTGTGTGTGAAACCAAACACAATATGATCTATTATGTCGAATAAATAATCGAGCATTAGTTGAATGTTCTAATTCTTTGTATATATTTTTCGATATTTTCCTTTTCGTTTATAGTGAAAGATACTTTTTCTTCTATTTCGATGTTAGGGTATTTCTTCGATAGCTGTTCGAATTTTGCGTCTATATCTTGTTCTAAGTATTCTTTGTTTTGTTCTGTTTTTTCGGTATATTTACTTGATATAAAGAAATATTCTCCTTTGTGTGAGGTGTTGAAGTAATAGAATATTTCGTGTAGATCTTGCAAGAATGTTGTTTTGCTTGAGTCGGTAGGGAATGCTATATTATCTATTTTGAAGCGCAAGGTATAAAGTTTGTCATCTTGTGTATTTGTATGATAGAACAGACGCAATTGCGACAAGAACGATGTGAAATTGGTATAACCTACCCAAAGGTCGCGATTGAGGGTAACAACGGCTTCGTTTGATGTTAGCGCGTGTATGCCATCTACTGTAAATTCATATTCGATAATATCAAAAGGTTTCAGTTCGTCGGGTTTATGTACACGCCCACAATCGCCACAAATCACTTTCATGTCGGAATTAATGAATGTGTTTCCGCATTCGTGACACAAATGCACATTGGCAGGACGGTCGTAGTCGACGCCAATGTGTCGGAGGTAGTGGTGACATTTAGGACATCTTAATTGGTCGTCGTACAAATAAGAGCTTTCTGGTGAGATGTTTGCGCAACGGAAGTGGTGGAGCATAGGTTCTTCTTTGATATTCGAACTTGCGCATTTAGGGCAACATTCGGCAAAAATCAGGTGGTTGCTCAAACATTTAGGGCACAAGTGTGTGCGCTCGACGAATCGTTTAGGTTGGATGTATTTTAGTTCTATTAGTTTTTGGTAGAAAGTAATTAATTCGTTTTTGTTTTCTGTTTCGTGATTCTTCAACAAAGCTGTATATATGCTTGTATAACCTTCGGTTAAGCTTGGAATGGTAGTTGTTGTGAATGAGAGGATATTGCGACTAATACAATATTTGCACAAACGGATGAAGAACGCAGTGTAGGTATTCATTCCGTAGATCTGTTTGATATTGTAATACGCAATTTGTTTGTATATCTCTTCGGCTTTAGATGTCACAGCATCGTCCAAAGGACTATTGCCATATCCATCAATGAGATATCTCAAGTGGCTTAAAATATCTTTTTTAGGAGTTTTTATGAAACGAGGTTTCATAAAGCATTTGCGCGAATAAAAAGGTGATGCTTTTTGTAGAAAGAGACTAATTTCGTTGAACGAAAAATCGGCAACATCAACAAATATTATATCGAAATCTTCTCCTTTTATTTCTTCTGTGCCATCAACATTGAGCATTTCATTTATAACAAGTATGTTGCGACCTAAATTATTTTTGGTTATATAATATTTTTTTGAATACATTTTTAGGGTTTCTTTTTGTGGGTAATATTACTATTTCGTCTATTGCAAGATGAAGTTAGAGTCTTGAGTTATAATCATTTCATCTATCGAGTCTTGTAAGATTGTAGAGTCGTTGTAAAGTATAGAATCATTTGTGTTTTTATACTCATCATCTAATGTCGACAAAATCAATCCAGATGTAGTATTGAACATCATATAGTCTTTTTTCTCGTGTTCATATTTGTCGAAATTGTTGATTCTTATTTTCACTGGGATGTTTTTGACCAAGCACCAGAAAGGAATGATTTGGTTGGGGTCGGGACCTAAAACAACAATGACTGCGGTGTGGTTTTGCGATAGGGTACTGCGAAGTTGGGTAGGAAGTTCCTCTGTTCGTGTACCAAGCATCAATACGCTGGCCGTAAATGAGATGTCGTTGTTAACAATTACTTCGGCTTGTGTGTTTCGGTTGATATGTTTCATATCTTCGGGCATTACATATGCCACAACCGATAGGTTGTTGTGTTCCAAGTTGAAACTTTGAGTGGTCATAATAGGTTCGCCTCTTAACGATAAAGTTAAACCAGGCGTGTGTACTTTAGTTACAATACCCGAATCGATTGCAATAGAATAACGAATCAAATTTAACTTTTTCATTAATTCTATGTTGCGCATATCTTGTACATGGAGAAAACCATAATTTTCGTTATATAATTTTCTGACCGCATCATCGGTTTGCGTCAAGGCTTCTTGAAGCACAGCTAATTTTCGTTTTTGAGCATTGTATAGCGATTTGGCTTCGGCCAATTCTTGCTCTATTTTCATTTTGTTCTGATTGTCGCTCAATCCGAATCGTATGTTGTGGTCGGTAGTTGCCAATTGGCGTTTCAGTTCTTTTATTCTCACTCGAGTGACTGATAAATCCTGTTTTGCCAATCCGTATTGTACGGTCAAATTACGATTTTGTGCTATAATGGCAGGTTCTTCGGTCGAAGTTTCGTGACTGAAGAAGTTTTCGGCATATACATAAGAGACCAGAGTGTCGCCAGGAACGATGATATCGCCAACTTTTTGGTAGTTTTCCAACACAAAAAGATCTTCGGGCGAGCGCAAGACATTCATATCGGTGTTGAGATAGCCATCAAATTCGGTATATAAAATGCGATTCACTGCCCATAAGACGATAATCATTAATATGAATATGAAAATAAGAGAGAAAGTCAACTGTTGTTTTGCAATAGTTTTCTTTCTTTGCTTCAGTATATTTTCGATATCGTTATTTTGGTCGTGTGATGTAAAACTGAAATTTTTCATATATGCATAGGGTGTTAGTTGATGTAATGTAAAAAATTGGTTTTTATATTTCAGTTTCTATACAAAATTCTAATATAGAAATATTTGGCAAGTAACTTTGTAGATTGGCAATATGGCAATCGCGTTGATATTGGAATGATAAGAATTTTTCCCAACATTGTAGATAGATATTATATTCCTTCATGCGCGACACAAAATTATATTCTCCGATGCCATTTTGATATGCCGTAGTGCGAGTTTGTATATACTTTTTGATTTCTTGCATTCGGTATAATTCGCTTTCAGAGGCGCGATTCATACGCTCAATGTCGAGTAAAATCAATTTTATGTTGTCGAGGATTTGTTGTGACAATTGACTTTTTTCGATTTCCAATATCTTCAGTTCGGTAGTCATTGTCTTGCGTTGTTTGTTGGTTTCGCCAGATAGAGGAATGATGAAACTTAAACCCAAGTCGACATTTGCCGAGTTTGGCATGTCATCTCTGAAATAGTAAGAGTATCTTATGTATGGCGATACATTCAGCGTAGTCCAATATGAGTTGTTTTGTCGTTGTTGTTCTAATAGTTGAGCCTCTAAATCGATTATGCTTAAATTGGCATTGTATTGGCGGATGTATTGCATCAACTTTGCAGTGTCGATGTCGACTATCACACCCGTTGGTTTATACAGACTGTTTGCTGGAGCAACAGTGTCTATCAACGAAGCCAACAGACGTTCGGCTTCAGCTTTTTCGTTGAGAGTTGTCAATATGTCGTCAGTGGTGATATTGCCATTTTTGAGTAGATATTCTTGTCCGTTATTGAGTAGGGTGAGGTTGTGAATGCGATGTTTTAGGATGCTAGATAATAGACTATCGTTTTTTATGCGGAACATCTCTTTTTGTTTGGCTACGAGTAGCGAGATATTGGTGCGTTCGTAGTTTTTTCGTTCTATTTCGCCCTGTAGTTCTATTTCGTTTAGGCGCCCTTTGCGGTGTAGGACGGCGCTATTCAAGAAATGCCATCTTAAGTCGGCTTGTACCTTTGCGCCATAGCGCGATACTGCATCCTCTTCGTCGATGCTCAAATTGTCGTCGAGACGGAAATATGCTTGTCCTGTTACACTCAATCCTGTTTCGTGTTTTAGTGCTACTTTTTGAGCATCAGTTTTGCGTTCGATTAGCGAGTCTATTTTTATTTGGATTGAGTCGATAGTGTTTGTGTTATAGACACTTACATCAGTTGTTGGGGTTTGACCTGTAGGTGTATTGTCAGTTGTAAATATTAGAGAATCTAACACATGAAAGCGTTCTTCAAACTGCTCGAAAAGCTCAGCACTTTTGTTGTACTGAGCTTTGATTATAGTCGATAGTAACAATGTTATGATTATGAAATATAATTTTTTCATGGTTACCAAATTATTATTATTTATTAGATTTCGTCGTCTTCGACTACGAGGTTTTCGACGATGAAGTTTTGACGTTCGGGAGTGTTGTCGCCCATATAGAATGAGAGTAGTTCGGCAACGGCATCTTCTTTGCGAAGCATCACTTGGTCGAGGCGCATGTCGGGACCGATGAAGTGCTTGAACTCGTCGGGTGATATTTCACCAAGACCTTTGAATCGAGTGATTTCGGGATTAGCACCCAACTCTTCGAGAGCAGCAAGACGCTCTTCTTCGGTGTAGCAATAGCGTGTCTCTTTTTTGTTGCGCACACGGAAGAGAGGGGTTTGGAGTATATACACGTGACCCTTTTTCACTAAGTCGGGGAAGAATTGCAAGAAGAATGTCATCAACAACAAGCGAATGTGCATACCATCGACATCGGCATCGGTTGCGATAATCACCTTATTATAACGTAGACCTTCAAGACCATCTTCGATGTTGAGGGCAGCTTGCAAGTAGTTGAACTCTTCGTTTTCATAGACTACCTTTTTGGTTTGTCCGTAGGAGTTGTATGGTTTACCGCGGAGTGAGAATACTGCCTGAGTGTCAACATCACGAGTTTTTGTGATAGAACCCGAAGCAGAGTCGCCCTCGGTGATGAAAATGCACGATTGGTCGCGTAGGTCGCCTTTTGAGTCGTTGAGGTGGATGCGGCAGTCGCGGAGTTTCTTGTTATGAAGGTTGGCTTTTTTAGCGCGTTCGCGAGCCAACTTGGTTACTCCGGCAATAGCTTTACGCTCTTTCTCCGATTCTTGAATCTTTTTGAGCATTACGTCTGCCACTTCGAGATTTTTGTGGAGGTAGTTGTCTACCTCTTTTTTGACGAAATCGCCTACGAATTTTGCAATAGTTGGACCATCAGGACCCATATCCTTCGAGCCAAGTTTCACTTTGGTTTGCGATTCAAACACAGGGTCTTGCACCGATACGGATACTGCAGCTACAAGTCCCGAACGGATGTCGCTGAGTTCCATGCCATTTTTGTTGTAGTACTCTTTGATTGTCTTGCCAAACGCCTCACGAAAAGCCGATTGGTGAGTACCACCTTGAATAGTGTGTTGACCATTGACGAACGAATAATATTCTTCGCCGTATTGGTCAATATGAGTGAAAGCAATCTCTATATCTTCGTCTTTGAGGTGAACGATAGGGTAGAGAGGTTCGGAAGTAGTGGCTTCGGAGAGAAGGTCGAGCAAACCATTTTTCGAAGCAAAGCGTTTGCCATTGTAAACAATAGTCAACCCAGTATTCAAGTAACTATAATTGTGGAGCATAGTCTCCACAAATTCGTCGCGGAAGGTGTAGTGTGGGTCGAAAAGTCGCTCTTGTGGATGTTGTGGATTGCAGTCGGGAGTGAAACAAATCAATGTTCCGTTCTTCTCATCAGTTGCTACTAAGTCATACTCTTTCACTAGTTTGCCATGCTCGAAGTCGGCTTGTTTCACCATCCCATCGCGAAACGATTTCACAGTGAATTGTGACGACAAAGCATTTACAGCTTTCGTACCTACACCATTGAGACCAACCGATTTTTTGAACGCCTTATCATCATATTTACCGCCCGTGTTCAATTTCGAAACAGCATCAATCATTTTGCCTTGAGGTATGCCACGACCATAGTCGCGCACGGTCACCATGCGTTCCTTTATAGTGATTTCTACACGATTGCCAAAATGCATACGAAACTCGTCAATCGAGTTGTCTATCACCTCTTTGATAAGCACATAGATACCGTCATCGGCACTTGAGCCATCGCCCAATTTACCGATGTACATACCAGCACGCCAACGAATATGCGTCAAACCCTCGAGGGTGGTGATGTTGTCGTCGCTATATTCTGCTGTAGCAAATTGATTGTCTAATGATGTTGTTTGTTCTTCCGACATAGTTTATTTAATTCATAATTTATAATATACTACACAAAAACACAATCCATAATTATGTAATTATGAATTATGAATTATGCATTATGAATTATAAAAATTATCTGATGCGTTTGTTGAGGATGATGTGAGCAAAAAGACCACCTAATACGCAGATAAGACCAGCATAGAGATAACCATTGCCACCACCAATAACGCAGAAATGGTAGTAAACGAAGATTGCTACACCGATGAGCATAAGAATAATGCCAAGATAATTGATAAGTTCTTTCATATTTTTAGATATTTAGTAGCGAGTGCGAGTAACGAGACCCGCTCAGCTTCGCAAGTTTTATATTTTTTGTCTTTTTATGGTTTGCAAAATTACTAAAAAATTATGAATTATGCATTATGCATTACGAATTATTTTAGTTTTTATTTGCACGTTTACGTTCTGTTTCATCAAGAATAATTTTGCGGA
>JAZOMI010000004.1:0-12986 GCA_045653825.1 Candidatus Aphodosoma sp.
TGTGCAACTTTTTTTGTTGTTTTTTTTTGTTCTATTTTTATTAGTAAAATTAAAAATTAATTCCGCCAACGGGTGATAAATATACTATAAATATAGTATAAAGCAATTTGCATAATCTCCAAAAAAACACTAACTTTGCACTTAAATAGGTGTTTGGTATACTATACCCAAAACGAGCGTGAGCGAGTATTAAAAATCAGGTATCTGCTTAAATAATTGAAGATAATAGATGTTTAATATATAGTATCGAATATCTAAAATATGTACTTCTGTTAAAATTAAATAATAAAGTGTATACTAATTATAATCAGATATTGAAAGACCAATTCGGCGCACGAGTACAAAAAATCTCTATCAATGCCGGATTCACTTGTCCTAATCGCAATGGCGTGAAAGGATGGGGAGGGTGTACGTTCTGTAATAATCAAACTTTTTTTCCTGAATATTGTCAGCCGACTAAGTCGGTTGTGCAGCAGATGGAGGAGGGTATCCATTTCTTTCGTCGTTACGAAGGACAACTATATCTCGCCTATTTTCAGGCATATACCAACACCTATGCTCCACTTGACGAGTTGCGCCGACTCTATGAGCCAGTGCTCGAAATGGATAAAGTGATAGGTCTTGTAGTAGGTACGCGTCCAGACTGTGTCGATGAAAAGATGTTGGATTATTTTGCAGAATTGGCAGAGAAGTGTTATGTTATGTTGGAGTATGGTGTAGAGAGTACGTTAGATCGTACCCTTGACCGAATCAATCGTGGACATACATACGCCGATTCGCAATGGGCAATACGCGCAACAGCTGAGCGAGGAATACATACAGGTGCGCATATTATATTAGGATTGCCGGGAGAGTTAGATGAAGATTGTCTTGCGCATGCCGATCGACTCAATGAATTGCCACTTGATATGTTGAAACTTCACCAACTTCAAATTGTTAAAGGTACCACACTAGCACGGCAATGGGAGGCGGATAAATCAATTGTAAAGCTCTATACAATGGATGAATATATTGATTTATGTGTTCGTTTCTTACAAAGACTTAAACCTGAAATAGGTATAGAACGTTTTATTTCGCAAAGTCCTAAGGATATGTTGCTTGCTCCCGATTGGGGCGTTAAGAATTATGAGTTTGTTGATAAACTTAATGCACGAATACAGGCAATAAAAAAAGGAATTATTCGTTGAGAATAATTCCTTTTTTATTGCCCATTTATTATAGTTGCGCTGTTTTAGCTTTGAGCCATTCTGCTTCTTCTGCGGTGAGATAAGGAGCGAGAGTGTTGTAAACCATGCGATGATAAGCATTGATTTGGAGTAGTTCGTCTGGCGATAACATACCGATTTCGATCGAACGGTTATCGTAAGGGAACAAAGTCAACGCTTTGAAGTGGAGGAAACGACCAAATTCGTTTACGTTGTTGTCGTAGTCGGCTACCGCTACAAGGTTTTCGATGCGGATACCATGTTTACCTGCGCGATAGAGGCCTGGTTCGTTTGAGAGTAACATACCAGGTTCGAGGATTGTTGGGTTTTCGTCCATACGAATTGATTGAGGTCCTTCGTGTACATTGAGGCAGTGACCGATACCGTGACCTGTGCCATGACCATATTGTAATTCGTTATTCCATAAGAAGCAACGTGCGAGTACGTCGAGTTGAGCGCCGCGAGTACCGTATGGGAAGAGTTGGTGACCGAGAGCAAGGTGACCTTTGAGTACCAAAGTATAGTCGGCTTTCATTTCGGCTGTAGGATTGCCAAGAGCTACAGTACGAGTGATGTCGGTAGTACCATCGTAGTATTGTCCGCCTGAGTCGAGCAAGAAGAATGATTCCGCTTTGAGTTCGATGTTAGATTCTTCATCGGCAGCATAGTGAACGATAGCACCATGGGGACCATAACCTGCGATAGTATTGAAACTTTCAGTCAAGAAACCCTCTTGTTCTGCACGGCATTCGTGCAATTTGTCGATAGCCGATAGTTCAGTTACTTTTTCGCCACGAGCAATAGCCTCTTCGAGCCATTTCCAGAAACGTACGAGAGCAACACCATCTTTGCGCATAGCACGTTCAACACCTGCAAGTTCTACTGTGTTTTTGATACATTTCATGCGGAATACAGGTGAAGGCAATTCGATGATAGCCTCTACTGCAGGGATTGCTTTATAGAGTGCATAATTACATTTCACAGGGTCAACTGCGATGCGTGTGTTAGCAGCAAGAGCTGAAAGTGCAGGTTTCACGTTTACGTAGTCGTCTGTCTTCACACCAGCTTTGTCGAGGTGAGTGCGTACTTCGTCAGTTAATTTATCAGGATTGATAAAGAGAGTTGCATCTTTGTCAGTTACAAGTCCGAATGCAATGAGTACTGGGTTGTAGTCGATATCTGCGCCACGGAGGTTGAATAACCAAGCTATATCGTCAAGAGCTGTGAGCAATAATGAGTTTGCATTAGCATCAGCCATACGAGCACGTAGTGCAGTGAGTTTATCGGCAGTCGATTGACCGCAATGAGTTTCGTCAAACACCACAGCTTTCGATTGTGGCATAGCAGGTCGGTCAGTCCAGATAGCATTAATAAAATCGAATTCGGTATATATATTTAGACCTGCTGCAGTGAGTTCTGATTCAAGAGCTTTGTAGCCATTGATAGAGATCATATCGGGGTTGATCGCTACAGTTTTGCCTGCACCGAGAGTAGTTTTTAGCCATTGATTAATGGTTGGAGTACCAATTTCGCCATCTTTTTGAAGTGTAAGACCAGATTGTTGCAATTGGATGCCTGCTTGTAGAAAATAGCGCGAGTCAGTCCAAAGACAACCACCATCAGCAGTAATTACGGCAGTACCAGCCGAGCCTGTAAATGCTGATACATAGTTACGTTCTTGCCAATGAGCAGCAATATATTCACTTGCATGAGGGTCTGTGCCCGGTACGATGAGGGCATCCACTTTGTGCTCAGCCATAAGAGCACGGAGTTCTGTTAGTTGTTTCATATATTATATATTTAGTAGCGAGTAGTGAGTAGCGAGAGTCAATAATAGTCTTTTGACTGTTGACTTCTGACTATCAACATTCATATTGCAAAGATAGATATTTTTTCCTAATAATGAAAATATTTTTGTCGTTTATTAAACTTTTTTATTCACATAACGTCAAAATGACAAAAGCCGGCAAAAGATAACGTATACATTAAACACTAAAAAACTGACTATTATGAGACGCATCGTATTTATATTGAGTATATTGTTGACCGCAATAGGTCTATCGGCACAACAAACAGTCACTGTACAAGCACAAAGTTATCAAGTAAGCGACAATCTTGACTTAGAGGCTGTAGCAATCACATTCGGCGAATCTAAAAACGTAGAAGATTTCGAACGCAGATTGAACGATCCCGACAATCGTATCTCCAATCTCGATTTGAATAACGACGGATATGTTGATTTTCTCCGTGCAGTCGAAGTAGAAGAAAAAGGCACACACCTTATTGTAATTCAAGCTGTAATAGGTCAAGACCTATATCAAGACGTAGCCTCTGTGATTGTCGAAGGCAAAAACAAAAACACAGCAACAGTCGCTATTGTAGGCAATCAAAATATCTATGGCAGCAACTACGTAATCGTACCACGTTATACAATTCTTCCTACCATATTTGATTGGTTCTGGTTGCCAACATACGCAGTTTATCACTCAGTTTGGTATTGGGACTACTATCCAACCTACTATCACCGTCACGTATGCTTAGGCTATCACAGTTATCATCGTCACATTCACACATGGCATACACGTCATAACAACTATTGTGAATTCCTCCGCCCAACGCATCACGAACCAAAACCACAGCATGTCGAGATGTATCGCGGAGTCGTTCGTAACGACTATGTAACCCATCGCCCAAATCAAGGCTATCGTACTCAACCAACACCTAATAGTCACGTAGAAGCCCGTCCAGCAATTACACAAGCCCGTCCAGTCACTCAACCCGCTGTTACATCAACCAATAGAGGTCGTCAACCGGGTAGTGTTTCTACAAGCAACAATAGAGTAGAACGCCCTTCTACACCAACTGCAACTAGAGCAATAACTACCAATCGTACCGTAACATCTATAACTCCTCGTTCTACCGCATCATCAACCACAACAGCACGACCTGCTACATCAACCTCACGCAAAACTACAACAACCGTACGACCATCAACATCAACTTCGCGAAATACCTCAACAACAAAAACTACCTCCACAGCAGTTCGTAACACAACAACCAAAACCGCATCAACATCAACCGTAAAACCTCGTACAACTACATCAACATCACGTTCAACATCAACTTCTGTGCAACCATCAACATCAACTTCACGTAAAATATCGATATCGTCAAACACAACATCATCAACCATAAAAACCAATAAAAATATTTCAACATCGCGTAGATAAAAAAAAATTAGTTTGCTATAAATAGAGTCAATCTCACTTATTATGAAGGGGGCAGTGGTTTGTGAAAATCGTTGTCCCTATTTTTATGATTATTTATGAAAATTAAATAGCAACTATTCTGTATATTTTTTGTAACTTTGCATTTAAATAAAGTAACAAAGAATAGAGAGTTAATTTTCAACTTTTTATCGCCAAAGGCTCAAAGACCTTCGGTTCAACTTTTAACTTGTATGATTGTAGTATTAACAGGAGCAGGAATTAGTGCCGATAGTGGCATTGCTACGTTTCGTGATTCAGACGGATTGTGGGCAAATTATCGTATAGAAGACGTTTGTACACCAGAGGCTTTAGTGCGAAATCGTGCGCAAGTAATCGAATTTTACAATATTCGCCGTAAAGAACTACTCGAAAAAGAACCCAATGCGGCTCATATTGCGTTGGCAGAGTTAGAACGCAAGCAAGAAGTGTGTGTCATAACGCAGAATATCGATGACCTTCATGAACGTGCTGGTAGTAAGAATATTGTGCACCTACATGGCGAATTGCGCAAATTGCGTAGTTCGCGCAACGAAATGGCTACTGTGCCTATCGAAGGATGGGAACAAAAATTAGATGCAAAACACCCCGATGGCTCACTATTGCGCCCATTTGTAGTCTTCTTTGGCGAATCAGTACCTATGCTCGAGCGTGCAATTGAAATAACTGAAAAAGCTGACATATTGGTGATTATTGGCACATCTCTCAACGTCTATCCCGCAGCATCATTAGTCCACTACGTTCGCCCTAATGTCCCAATCTATATTGTCGATCCTGCCGTAGGTGATACAAATGCAGCCTTCAAAACTCCACACATACCAAATCCAATCACCTATATCGCCAAACGTGCAGCTATTGGAGTTCCTGAGCTTGTTGATAGGTTAATTGCTAAGGATTTGTAGGTCGTGGATACAGGGGGGGATTATTTAGTTACTTCCAACAACGCCGAAGCCAAACCATCAGCCGCCTGTAACACAGCCAACAACGGACATTGTTCTTTCGCTTCATTCAAATTCGACTTAGCCTCCGCGCTCTGAAACGGCAACTCCCACGCTGCCATGTGCCAACGGATAGCCAACATTTCATCACGTGTAAGAGCAAAACCAAGCGACAACAACATAATCACCGACTTCTCACCATGCCCAAGCGGAAACTTCGAATAATCAACACCATAGGCATCTGTCTCTACCCACACACCATTTATTTTACGATTTTTCTTCTCTATTTTATACACATTTGTTTTGCAAAGGTCATGTAGCAAAGCCACAATAGCAATGCTCTCATCTGGAATTCTATCAGCCAACTCAGGCTTCATCTCTATCATAGCCACTTTTACACGCATCGCCACATTATATACATTAAGCGAGTGTTCAGCCAAACCACCAGGGTAATTACCATGAAATGCAGTCGAAGCTGGTGCATTGAAATAGTCCGATTTATTATTGAGATAATCAATCACTTTGTCGATTCGCTCACGTTCGGTAGCTTTTAGTAGTTCTATAATTTGTGTTTTCATAATTGTGTATCATTATCTATTCACAATCATGGCAATCATGTCAGCCATGCGCTCGATGCCGTCATCGAGTTTGTTGCCAATCATTGGTTTGAGCATGAAAGGGATGTCGGCTTTGAGGGTGAGTTTCATACGGGTGTCGTAGTCGGCTACACCTACGAGTTGTATCCAAAAGTTGAATTGGATTGGAAAATTATCGGCACCGAATTTCAACATCTTTGGTGTTTCGTAATCTACGATACGGAGCACTACTTGTCCGATAGGGTCAATCGTGAACGACACTGAATCGGGTGTAAAACTCAAATCTTTGATTTTATCTTTATGTTCAGCTGGCAATGCGACTGCATATTTCTCTAACTGAGTCAAATCGCTTAACATAGCATAAATCTCTGCTTGTGGCTTAAAAAGTTGTTTTTGTTTGCTTTCGTAAGTATTCATCTTTAGACTTTTAGATATTAGTGGCGAGACTTACTCGCTTCGCTCGTTTATAATTTCTTGTGCTTGAAGGTAGAATGGTTCGCGCTCGGCGAGGTGTTTAGCTACAAATTCGGTTAATTCTTCTTTGGTTTTATTTGCAACTATAGGGCGTTTGTTTTGCGAACGCATAATTCGTTCAACAAGAGTATCAACTTCACATTGTATGTATATGGTGCGTCCCGACGCATTCATCTGCTCCATATTATCGAAAAAACAAGGCGTTCCACCTCCAACCGACACAATCACATTTTCCATACCCATCACCTCGTGCAACATATTTCGCTCACGACGGCGAAATCCATCCTCCCCTATTTTGGTAAACATATCGGCGATTTTAGTGCGAAAACGTTGCTCAATACGCCAATCAAGGTCAATATGTTCGATGCCATACCGACGAGCCAAAGTGCGACCCATTGTCGTCTTACCCGACCCCATATATCCTATTAGAAAGATTGGACGCAAGTGAGTTGAGAGTTGAGAATTGAAAATTGAGAATTGAAAATTGAGTCTCCGTCGCCTTTAATTGTGGACGCACGACTCGTGCGTCCCTACAATTTTAATTGTACAAAAAATACCTTGCAAAATTACAAAAAATATCGTAAATTTGCAAGTAATATGAACAGACAAAATATAACAATCAGAAAGGCTACTATCGATGATGCTGAATTGATAGCATACGCTGTGGGTATGGCTATTGGAGAGGAGTCGGTACAAGAACATCTTGGAACCAATTGGCTCAGTATTATAGCAGAAATTGCATGTCTTGAGATATCGCAATATAGCTATCGCAACGCTCTCATTGCCGAAGTAGATGGCATGCCTGCTGGAGTTATCGTAGCATACGATGGTGCTCGCCTTGATGAGCTACGCACGCAAACACTCTGTGTCTTACATCGTTACAATCCTGATTTTGCTTTTTCGGAGGATGAAACCGAAGCTGGTGAATACTATCTCGACTCGCTTTGCGTATTACCCCAATACCGCAAACAGGGTGTTGCTACACAACTGATAACCGCATTATGCAATAAAGTCTTTGCCGAAGGGCATGAGTGCGTTGGACTAATAGTCGATTTCGACAACCCCGATGCAGAGAGACTTTACACTTCGTTAGGTTTCAAACGCATCAAAACTCGCAATTTCTTAGGTCATCAAATGTGGCATTTACAAAAAACTTTTGTTTAAAATAACAATGAAGATATTCTTATTATGGATGGCAGATATGAATTAGAAAAAATTGTAGCAACCAGTGATCTTGGTCGCAAAGGATGTTTAAAAGTACGCTCATTGATTGATTATTTACAAGATTGCAGTGTGTTTCAGTTGGATACAGAGCCTGAATTGGATGCTTTTTTTAAATCGGTAAATGGTGGAATGTTTCTTTCGCAACGAGATATTCATATTATTCGTATGCCTAAGTATGGAGAACGAGTTAAGGTGAAGACTTGGGTGTATGAAGTAAATCCTTCTTATGGTTATCGTAACAATAATGTGTATGATGAGGAAGGTAATTTATGTGTTGAATCAAGTGCTTTAGGAGTGTTTGTTAAGTATGATACAGGTCAGTTGTTGCGTGTGCCACAAGAAATTATGAATTCAATGCCTCGGTATGAGAGGCATAACATGGAATATAGACCACGAAAAATACGTATTCCGAAAGATATTGAGCCTAATTTAATTGATGAATATAAAGTGAGGGAATATCATATTGATGGGAACAAACATGTGAATAATGCGTGGTATGTAGCAATTGCAGAGGAGTATTTGCCTCGAGATTGGGAGTTTTCGTATATTAGGGTTGAATATTTAATACCAGCTGTTTTTGGTGATACTTTTACAATCGAAAGGTACGAATTTGATGAAAAATATGTTATTGTTATGCGAAAAAGTGATGGCAAAGTATATTCAATTGTAGAGTTTGACTGAAAGGTTGATTATTAAAAATAAAAATGTTATGCTATTGTGTAGTTGAATAATATTTTGTATCTTTGCAAATTACAATAAATATCTTTAAAGAAAATGGAAAATAATTATGACAAAAAGCCATACGGATTGAGAAATTCGGGCTCAGAAAGAAGAGAAAAACGTCCTCGTATTGCTAGCAATTCATCGCGAGATGAACGTGGTGGTTATAATAGAGGTGGTTATAACAAACAAAATCAAGAGGGTTACAAACCACGTTATAACCAAAATGGCGATGGAGAACATCGCTCTTATAATGGCGGAGAACGTCGTTCGTATAATGGTGGCTATCGTAGCAATGATGGTCAAAATCGTGGTGGTTATCAATCACGTAATAATGGCGGACAAGGTGGTTTCCGTAACAATAAATTCAATCGCAACAACTCTGAAGGCGGTTATAATCCAAATAACAAATATAGCCAAAAGAAACAAATCGAATATAAAAAACAATTTGTTGACTATTCACAACCAATGCGCTTGAACAAATTCTTGGCTAATTCGGGCATTTGTTCGCGTCGTGAGGCTGATGAATACATAGCAGCAGGTGTTATCACTGTTAATGGTGAAGTGGTTACAGAATTGGGCTCAAAAGTAATTCCTGATACTGACCGCGTTATGTTTCACGATCAACCAGTGAAGTGTGAGAAAAAGGTTTATATTCTTCTTAATAAACCGAAAGATGTGGTTACAACAGTAGAGGATACACATGCTCGTATGACAGTGTTGGATTTAGTGAAAAATGCTTGTTCAGAACGTATTTATCCTGTGGGTCGTCTCGACCGTAACACAACAGGTGTGTTGCTTCTTACTAATGATGGAGATTTGACTACAAAACTCACTCACCCTAAATTCAATAAAAAGAAAATTTATCAAGTAACTCTTGATAAAGATCTTCAAGATGAAGACTTTGCAAAAATACTTTCTGGCATAGTTCTTGAGGATGGAGAGGTGAAAGCAGACGAACTTTCGTTTGTTAATGAAGGTGATTTGCGCACAGTGGGTCTTGAAATTCATTCAGGTAAGAATCGTATTGTTCGTCGTATTTTTGATGCTTTGGGGTATCATGTAGTGAAGTTGGACCGTGTATATTTTGCAGGTTTGACTAAGAAAAATCTCCCACGTGGCAAATGGCGTTATCTTTCTGAAATGGAAGTAACAATGTTGAAGATGACAGCATCAGCATTTAAGGGGTGATATAAGTAAATTTATAAAACAAGAGGAATATTTGTTGTTTAAATAACTTTATAACTAGAACGATCATGGGAAATATAAAGACAAATATTTTATGCGTTTCTATTTGTCAAGTAGGAGCTTGGTGGGTTACTCTACTACATAAAGATTCATTAGTCTATGCTTATATTGGTTATGTTGCATTATTTTTAGTAATTTTGTTTTATGGAGCAATTTTGTATTTGATTTGTAAAAATGACAAATTTTCTAAATTATTAAAAAATGCCTTATATACAATATATTCACTATGTTTTTTGATGTCGTGTTATGTTTTGTTGACTTCAGCCGATGTTTTTTTACTTAATGCAGTGTATCTTTTTTGTGATATTATATTTGCTTTGATTGGTTGGATTTATGGCATATATTTAGTGTTTAATAAGAAAAAGTTGGTTGTAATATTGGAAAGATATTCGTTTTTAGGTTTATGTTTTTTCTTTGTTACATACATTTTTATGATTCATTTTGTTAAATATATTGAATTTTTATGAAAGGGAATATTTTGCAATTATGAGTTTTTCCAAAAAGAGCGAGTGATGAAGATAATACAAAACTTAAATAGAAGGAGATAGTTTTTGTTGTAAAGCAGATATGAAGATAAATTATTAGATATTGGTAACGATGTAATGTGCGTAGAACTGAATAATTATGAATAAAGAATTGAAATTGTATCCTTTAAAGTTTAAGCCTATATTGAAGCAAAAACTTTGGGGAGGGGACAAAATACAGAATATATATCGTCACGATGAGCCCAAAATGGCATCAGTAGGGGAGAGTTGGGATGTGTCAGCTATGGAAGATGATGATTGTGAGGTGGTTAATGGTTGGTTGGAGGGTAATACTCTTGCCGACTTGACTGAGGTATATATGGGTGATTTGGTCGGAGATAGAGTTTATGAGCAATATGGGGCAGAATTTCCCCTTTTGTTGAAGGTAATAGATTCTAATCGCGACTTGTCTATTCAGGTACACCCTAACGATGAATTGGCGCAAGAGGAGCATGGCTTGAATGGTAAGACTGAGATGTGGTATGTGCTTGATGCCAAGTCTGATGCACATATTATATTGGGATTCAATCGTTATGTTTCACAAGAGGAATATATAGAGCGTGTTGCAACAAATAATCTCGAAGAGGTATTGCAAAAATATCCAGTGAAGAAAGGAGATGTCTATTTCATCCCTGCAGGTATGGTACATTCTATTGGCAAAGGTTGTTTGATTATGGAGGTGCAACAAGCTTCGGATATCACCTATCGTATTTATGACTACAACCGCAAAGATGCAGATGGCAATCTTCGTGAACTTCACATCGAATTGGCTCAACGTGCTATAGATTTTAATAATTGGCAAGGTCGTAAAATATCGCTTCAACCTGCTCAAAATGGTATTGTTAATCTTGTGCAATGTCCATATTTTCAAGTCAATGAAATGCAGATTGACAAGCCAAAAGAGTATGATTTGGCACCAATCAATTCGTTTGTGTTGTTGTCATGCGTCGAAGGGCATGTAACTATCAAGTGGGACGATGATTATCTTACTCTTACCGATGGCGAAACTATTCTTATTCCAGCCGAAATGAATAGTCTTTATATTGTTCCTACAGTGAATACTAAACTTCTTGAAACTTACATAAATAATTAATAATTAACAATTAATGATGGATTGTGCATTTTAATTGTGCATTTTGCATTGTGAATTGTACATTGGTTTTACTATGGAAAATACAGAATTACTACAACAAGTAACCGCTAAAGCTGAAAAATGGCTCAATGGTGCGTATAATGAAGAGGCGAAAGCCGAAGTTCGTCGTATGCTTAATGCAGAAGATAAAACCGAACTTATAGAGTGTTTCTATAAAGACCTCGAATTTGGTACAGGTGGTCTTCGTGGTATCATGGGTATGGGTTCTAATCGTATGAATATCTATACTGTAGGTGCTGCAACTCAAGGTCTTAGCAACTATCTTAAACGTGAATTTGCAGGACAAGAAATTTCTGTTGTAGTAGGTCATGACTGCCGCAACAATAGCCGCTTGTTTGCTGAAACATCAGCCAATATCTTCTCGGCTAACGGCATCAAAGTGTATCTTTTCGAAGCACTTCGTCCAACTCCTGAAATCTCTTTTGCTATCCGTCATCTTGGTTGCCAAAGTGGTATCATCCTCACTGCTTCACACAACCCAAAAGAGTACAACGGTTACAAAGCATACTGGAACGATGGCGCACAAATCATTGCTCCACACGATGTTAATATCATTGCCGAGGTAGAAAAGATTAAAGGACCAGAAGAAATCAACTTCACTGCTCGTCCTGAACTCATCCAAATCATTGGTGAAGACGTAGATAGTGTATATCTCGAAAAAGTGAAAACTCTTTTCCTTTCTCCTGATAGCATAGCTCGCAACAAAGACCTCAAGATTGTCTTCACTCCAATCCATGGCACAGGTATTACTTTGATTCCTCGTTGCCTCAAAGATATGGGCTTCGACAACGTAATACTTGTTGACGAACAAACAGTTATCTCAGGCGATTTCCCTACAGTAGTAAGTCCTAACCCTGAAGAACCTGCTGCGCTTGATATGGCTATCCGTAAGGCTAAAGAGGTCGATGCTGACATCGTTATGGCTTCTGACCCTGATGCCGACCGTATGGGTATTGCTGTTAAAAACGACAAAGGCGAATGGATTTTGGTTAATGGTAACCAAACATGTATGATGTTTACATACTACATCTTGCGTCGTCGTCACGAACTCGGTCTTCTCAAAGGCAAAGAGTTCATGGTGAAAACCATCGTTACTACTGAGATTATGAAAGACATCTGCAACCACTATAACACTCCATTGTTGGATTGCTACACAGGTTTCAAATGGATTGCTGCCGAAATTCGTGAACGTGAAGGCAAACAACAATACATCGGTGGCGGAGAAGAGAGTTATGGCTATCTTCCATCTGACTTCCTTCGCGATAAAGATGCAGTTGCAGCATGTGCATTGATGGCAGAGATGACTGCTTGGGCTAAAGACAATGGCATGTCAATCTTCGAACTCATCCAAGAGATTTATCTCCAATTTGGTTATGGCAAAGAAAAAGGTATCTCGGTAGTTCGCAAAGGCAAATCAGGAGCTGAAGAAATCCAACAAATGATGCGTGACTTCCGTGCCAATCCTCCTAAAGAAATCGCAGGTTCTAAAGTCGTTGTAATCAAAGATTATCAAACACTTGTAGAACGCAATGTAACAACAGGCGAAGAGTCAAAACTTGCATTCCCAACTACATCAAACGTATTGCAATACTTCACCGAAGATGGCACAAAAGTGTCAGTTCGTCCTTCAGGTACAGA
>JAZOMI010000005.1:0-8792 GCA_045653825.1 Candidatus Aphodosoma sp.
TTGCGAACAATTGAACGACTTCTTCTTCGATACTATCCGCATCAAATTGCCAGAAGGTAAGAGCGCAATGATGCTTCGCGAAGTGGCTGAGGCTAACTTGGTTAACTTCCGTTATTTCGAAGATGGCGTTATCGGTATCTCTACTGACGAGTTGACTTCGGCTGAAGGCGTACTCAAAGTGTTGGCTATCTTTGCTAAAGTGCTCGAATTGCCAGTGCCTTCTACTATCCTCGACGTGAAAGAGACTGCATTGCCTCAAGAATTGGTACGTCAATCTAAAGCATTGAACCACGAAATCTTCGAAAAATATCACTCTGAAACAGAGATGATGCGCTATATCAAATCGCTCGACCGCAAAGATATTTCATTGACTCAATCTATGATTTCTCTCGGTTCTTGTACTATGAAATTGAATGCTGCAGCTGAATTGTTGCCTCTCTCATGGCAAGAATTTACAGGCATCCACCCATTTGCTCCTGAAGCTCAAGTACAAGGTTACAAAGAGTTGATTGCTAACCTCGAAGGTTATCTCTCTACTATTACTGGTTTTGCTGGTTGTACATTGCAACCTAACTCTGGTGCTGCTGGCGAATACACTGGTTTGTTGACTATCCGTCGTTACCAACAAGCTCAAGGTCAAGGTCACCGCAACGTGGTATTGATTCCTGCTTCGGCTCACGGTACTAACCCTGCTTCGGCTGTTCAAGCTGGTTTCAACGTAATCGTAACTGCTTGCGACGAAAATGGTAACGTTGACGTAGAAGATATCCGCGCTAAAGCCGAACAACACAAAGACGACCTCGCTGCGTTGATGATTACTTACCCATCAACTCACGGTATCTTCGAACCTGCTATCCGCGAAATCTGCGAAATCATCCACGCTAATGGTGGTCAAGTATATATGGACGGTGCTAACATGAACGGTCAAATTGGTTTGACTTCTCCAGGTTTCATCGGTGCTGACGTTTGCCACTTGAACCTCCATAAATCATTCGCATCTCCTCACGGTGGTGGTGGTCCTGGTGTTGGTCCTATCTGCGTTGCTGCTCACTTGGTAGAATATCTCCCATCTCACAACTTCATCAACCCTGAAAACCCTAACACTGCGGTTTCTGCATCTCCTTGGGGTTCAGCAGGTATTTTGCCTATTACATACGGTTACATTCGCATGATGGGTGCCGAAGGTTGGGCTGAAGCTACTAAAACAGCTATCCTTAGCGCAAACTATATGACTAAACGCCTCGAAAAAGCATACGGTATTGTTTATACAGGTGCAACTGGTCGCGTAGGTCACGAAATGATTCTCGACTGCCGTCACCTTAAATCATACGCAGGCGTTGACGAAAGCGACGTGGCTAAACGTATGATGGACTTCGGTTTCCACGCTCCTACATTGTCGTTCCCAGTTCACGGCACATTGATGGTTGAGCCAACTGAGTCTGAACCATTGGCTGAACTCGATCGTTTCATCGACATGATGCTCGTTATCCGCGAAGAAATCGAAGCTGTTCACACTGGCGAAGCTCCTGCAGAGGACAACGTACTCAAAAATGCTCCTCACCCTGACTATGTGATTGTTTCTGACGAATGGAATCACTCTTACGGTCGTGAGAAAGCAGCATTCCCACTCCCATGGGTAAAAGAAAACAAATTCTGGATTTCTGTTGCTCGCGTAGATAATGGTTGGGGCGACCGTAATCTTATCTGTGCTTGTCAAGACTAATTAGTATAGACACAAGATAATAGACACGAGACACGAGACATGTAGGTCTTGTATCTCGTGTTTTGTTTCTAAAATATAAAACAATGATGGCTAGGGCTAAGCATATAATTTTTTTGCAATCGGCGCATCCTGCTACAGATGAGCGTCTCTTGTTTCATCAAGCGCAAACATTGAGGAAGCATGGGCATATTGTTGACATTTGTGGGATGGATTCTTTTGTAGATTTCACACCCATTGATGCTGACATATATGTTGTGGACACTCCACGTGCGTTGTGGAAAATACGCCGTACTAAAGCGAAGATAGTTTATGATATAACAGAGTGGTATCCGTCTAAAAAGAATTTGAGAAATTTGAAGGTTGGGAAAATCGTAAAAGCAATTTTGATGATTTTTGCCTCTATTTGGGCAGGAGGGAGAGCCGATGCTTTTATTTTTGGAGAGAAGGATAAAGCAAAACCATTTCAATTTCTTTTTCCTAGGAAAAAGTCGATTTTTTTGTCGTATTATCCTGACTTGAAATATATCAATTCTATCCCGAATAAAAATATTCAGCAAAAATGCCAAGTGTTGTATGCTGGACCATTGACAAAAGAGAAAGGGTGGAATAGAGTAGTGGAAACTATGTGTGGTATAGCACAAAAAATGCCTCAAACGCAATTTGTTTTAGATGTTATATCGAAGAATGCGGTTGTTGAATTTACGAAACCAGAGAATTTGCAAGTTGAAGTATTGCAATTTATGCCGTTTGAGAAGTTTTGTAAGCAGATAACAAAATATGATGTTTTTTTGGACTTACGTGATGTTGATTTTGAAAATAGACGTTGTTTGCCAATAAAATTATTTTATTATATGGCATGTGGCAGACCCTCTATATATTCAAATTTGGGGGCTATAACTAAAGGTGTACCTGAAATCGATGAGTGTGCAACCTTGGTAAATGGCACAAATCAAGCAATCGATGCAATGTGTAGATATGTGTCAGATGGTGGTTTGTATGATCAACATTGCAATAGGGCAAGATGGTTGTCGCAAGAAAAATATAATTGGTGGAATATTAAAGATGAATTTTTACGATTGATAGGTGAATTATAGATTTGAGTCGTAGTTGTGAGCTAGGCTAATTATCCATACATATTGTGCGGCTACAGCAATAGCAGTGCCGATTGAGTATCCGATAATAGCTATTGTGAAGTTATGCATGTAGATGCCAATAGCAATACCTATGCAGCGCAGTATGGTTGTTAGTAATTCGAATCCAAATCCAATTTTTTGCTTAAAGAAAATATCAGCAAGAAAACCTGTGCTTGAAGTCAACATGCTACATAAAAGCCAAGGTAACATCCAGCGGAGATAGATACTTGTTAGTTCCCAACCTTTACCTAGTAAAAATGTGGTTAAATCGGGTAATACCCAATATAGTAGGGCGAAGAAAGGTATTCCTATGCTTAACACAGCAATAGTAAAATGTTTGAAAAAATCACCTATTGGTTGTTTTCGGTTTACTCGTTCGGTAGTGTGTTGATATAAAACCTGATATATCGATCTTGTTATTACATTAATGGGTGTAAATCCCAAGAGTAATGCCATGCCCCATAGACCAACATAATGAGAGCCAAAAATAGGAGTTAACAAAAGGACGGGTAATTGTCCTGCAATAATATTAACAAAACTGCGGGGTAATGAATATGTTGGAAAAAACTTATATGTTTTGGCTTCTTGTTTTATTTCGTTCCACGAAAATGCGAAAAATAGTTTTAGTTTGCCCTTTATGTGTAATAGGTTAAAAAACAAAGATATAATTGGAGCTATGACTACGGAATAAATCATACCTCCATTTAATATGCCGGCATAACCAAAACATATTTTTCCTCCTGACGATAGTATGCTATTGGAGATTAAATAACGACTTATATTGTTGTATTGAGAATTGCGAGTGTGCCAATAATTCAAAATATTCCATCCTCCAAGTGCTAAAACAATTATCGGCATCATCCAATAGTAATCAGCTAATTTAGGTGTGTTGAAGAGCGAGGCTATCTGTTCTGAAAAACATACAGATATGGTTGTTGCTCCTACGATAGAGAATAATAGCAATAGGCATACTTGTACAATTGAAATTGCCTTCTTCTCTTCTTTGGGTAGCACAATTGCATTATAATACTCTGCTGTAGATAGAATAACTAAAACCCCACTTATACTAAGAAACAAGTTTAATAGTCCAAAATCTTCGGGAGTGTATATGCGAGTAAGAATTGGATATACAATCAACCCAATGATTTGAGATATTATATTGGCAGAAAGTAATTTAGTGAAATTTTTTATTCCAACAGAATCGAGTATAGATGTCAGTTTCAACATATTGCAAAGTTACTATTTTTTTTGTATATATACAAACATAAATTTTATACTTTGGTTAAATTAATGTATATTTTATGCTCTCATATCACCAAAAATTTGTATCTTTGCAGATTGTTTATTACGTAAGTGGTGTGGTGTGTTTCTCGTTACTCGCTACTCATTACTAAAATACTAAAGTATGAAAATCAATAAATTAGCATTTTCTGCATTTGCAATTTTTGCGAGTGTGGTTGTTTTGTTTGCTTCTTGTACTATCAAATGTGAACAAAAATCAGAAAAACCACAACAGTTGGTTGAAACACGCAATCCTAAAGGGATTGATGTAGATCGTTTGGCACGTATCGACTCAGCTTTCCAACGTAATGTTGATGCAGGTCTATTGCCACAAGCAGTAGTTATGGTGGTGCATAAAGGCGAAATTGCTCATTATAAAGCTTATGGTTGGCGTGATATTGAAAATCAAATACCTTGTGAGCGCGACGATATTTTCCGTATGGCTTCGCAGACTAAAGCTATTGCTGTCGTGGCGGTGATGACTCTTTGGGAACAGGGATATTTCCAACTCGACGAACCTATCAAAAAGTATATTCCTGCCTTTGCTAATATGAAGGTATTGAAAGACTATGACCCTGCAACAGGCACTTATACTACCGAGCCTGCCAACAAAGACATCACTATTCGTCATCTTTTCTCTCACACTTCAGGTATATGCTATAGTGGTGTGCATGCTCGCATTTTCAAAGACGCAGGTCTCCCTTCTACTGTTACAAAAGACTCTCTCACATTGGCTTGGGTGGTTGATAGTCTTGCCTCTTTGCCTTTGGCTCATCATCCAGGCGAAGGGTTTACTTATTCAAAAAATATCGAAGTGCTTGGTCGTTTGGCTGAAATCCTCACAGGCAAACCAATTGACCAATTCATCAAAGAAACTGTGCTCGACCCTCTTGGCATGAACGAGACTGCGTTCTATCAACCTGAAGACCGCGCTCATCGTCTTGTGAAACTATACACTTATCCATTTGGTAAAGGCGAAACACAACCTGCTTCTCACGAGCAATCGCCTTCTGAAGTGTTGCGTGCAAGAGCTGGTGGTGGACCTCTCCAACCATCTACTCACCCTGTGTTCTGCGACTATCCAATTTCTGGCGCAAAAACCTATTTCTCTACAGGTGCAGGTTTGAGTGGTCCTATTATGGATTATGCTAAATTCTGTCAGATGATATTGAATGGTGGTGAGTTTAATGGCAAACGTATCATCGGTCGTAAGACTCTCGAAATGATGCAACGCAATCAAACTCGCGATATGCGTGGCGATGTAGGCTTTGGTCTTGCGTGGGATGTCTATCGCGACGAATACCTTTGGCGTACTCCTGCAAGCAAAGGCACAATGCGTTGGGGCGGTATGTTTGGCACTGACTATATAATTGATCCAGAAGAGGAGTTGATTGTATTGATGTACACCAACTTCCAAACTAATGGCACAGGCGTAAACTTCAAAGAATTAGCTCACAATACAGCTTATCAAGCACTTCAATAATTTAAGATATAAGATACAAGACACGAGATGCAAGACAAAACAACTCGTGTCTCGTGTCTAATATCTTGTATATAAATATAAAATTATGTTTTTGACTCTTTCTCAATTTGACCTTTTTTTGACTATCATGGTTGTGATAGCTGTGGTAGTATTCATCGTACTTTACTTTGTAGAAGCCGGTTATGGCAAGATGATTTCAAGCAAATGGGGCCCTGCTATCAACAACAAAGTGGCGTGGGTATTGATGGAATGCCCAGTGTTTATCGTGTTGTTCTACATGTGGATGCAGTCCGACCGTCAATGGAATGCGGCTCCTTTCGTATTTTTCCTTTTGTTCGAATTGCACTATTTCCAACGCTCATTCATCTTCCCTTTGATTCTCAAAGGTAAAAGCAAAATGCCTATCTCTGTTATGATGATGGGTATGATGTTCAACACGTTGAATGGTTTCATGCAAGGCGAATGGATTTTCTATCTCTCGCCAGAAGATATGTACACTGCCGAGTGGCTCGCAACTCCACAATTCATCATCGGTACACTTATTTTCTTTGCTGGTATGGCAATCAACCTCCATTCCGACCACGTCATTCGCAATCTTCGCAAACCTGGCGACACAAAACACTATCTTCCTAAAAAAGGTATGTATCGCTATGTTACTTCAGCCAACTATTTTGGCGAAATCGTAGAGTGGACTGGTTTTGCAATCCTCACATGGAGTATGCCAGGTGTTGTATTTGTCATTTGGACAATGGCCAACCTCGTACCTCGTGCCAACTCAATTTACAAAAAATATAAAGTAGAATTCAGCGACGAATTCGACACTAAAAAACTCAAACGAGTTTTCCCACGCATTTATTGATTTTTTCAACATAAGTACAAATTTAATTTTGAAATAATAGTAATAGATTTTGAGGTTTTATTTTTTAAGTACAAGCCTTGTGATTAATTAATAATTGTAGATTCCTATTTATGATTTAGGGCATGTACTTGAAAGAACTATTTATCCTTATTGTATTAAAAAATACAATTTATAATTTGTGAACCTAAAAAAGAATTTGTACTTTTGTTAAGATAAAAAAATAATTATGAATTCAAATCTTTTTACTCCTTATCAATTAGGCCCTATCACACTTCGTAACCGCACAATCCGTTCGGCTGCGTTCGAGAATATGGCTTACAATAATCGTCCTTCTGAGGACTTATATAACTATCACACTGCCGTAGCGCGTGGCGGTGTAGGTATGACAACTGTGGCATATTGCGCAGTCAATCGTAGTGGTGTTAGTTTCGATGGTCAACTTTGGATGCGCGAAGAGATTATTCCTGAACTCAAACGCCTTACTGATGGCATCCATGCCGAAGGTGCAAAAGCCAGTATTCAGCTCGGTCACTGTGGCAATATGACTCACTACTACACTTGTGGTTGTATGCCTGTAGGCCCATCATCAGGTTTCAATCTCTATTCTCCAACCATCGTGCGTGGTTTGAAAGAGGCTGAAATCGAAGAACTTGTAAAAGACTTCGGTCGTGCTGTCAATATGTGTCGCAAGGCAGGTTTCGATTGCGTCGAAATCCACGCAGGTCACGGCTATCTTATCTCTCAATTCCTTTCACCTTATGTAAATAAACGTAAAGACAAATTCGGTGGTTCACTCGAAAATCGTATGCGTTTCATGCGTATGGTGTTGGCTGAAGTTATGCGTTGTGCAGGTGATGATATGGCAGTAGTTGTGAAACATAATATGTATGACGGATTCAAGAGCGGTATCCAAATTCCTGAATCTATCCAAATAGCTAAAGTAATCGAATCTTATGGAGTGCATGGCATTGTTCTCTCTGCTGGTTTTGTAAGTAAAGCCCCAATGGCAGTTATGCGTGGTGCTATGCCTATCAAAACTTTGGCTTACTATATGGATATGGCTAAATTCTGGTGGCTTAAAGCGGCTCTTCGTCTCGTAGGTCGCATTATGATTCCTACTGTGCCATTCAAAGAAGCCTACTTTCTCGAAGATGCTAAGAAATTCCGTGCCGAACTCAAATGTCCTCTCATCTATGTTGGTGGTTTGGTGAGTCGTGCTAAGATGGATGAGGTGCTTGGCGAAGGTTTCGAACTTCTTCAAATGGCTCGTGCTTTGGTGCATGACACCGATTTTGTCAACAAACTCGCCGCTTCTGATGAGACATATCGTAGTGGTTGCAAACACTCTAACTACTGCATTGGGCGTATGTACACTAAAGAGATGCGTTGCCACCATTGTGTTGACAATCTTCCTAAAAAAATTCAAAAAGAAATTGCCAAAGCCGAAGCAGAACTTTAATTTAAGAAATGAGGAATGAGTAATGAGGAGTGAGGAATGTTTATTTTAATCTCTTAACTCTAACCATTAACCACTCAACTCTCAACTTTCAACTTTCAACTATAATGTACGCATTAGTAACAGGAGCAAGTTCGGGTATCGGACTTATGTATGCTCGTGAATTAGCAAGTCGCGGTTACGACTTGGTTATTGTATCAAATCAAGAAAACGAAATAAAACTCGCAGCAGATAATATTGTAAAAGACTTTTCAGTCAAAGCCTATCCTATTTATATGGACTTGACACAAGAAAATGCTGCTGAAGAGTTGATGCAATTTTGCAAAGATAAAGGTATCGAGATAGAGGTATTGATTAACAATGCCGGAGTATTCTTCTTCAATCCACTTATCAAAACAGCAAGAAAACGTGTTGATGTAATGCTCGACCTTCATGTGAAGACAGTCGTTCACATGTGCCAAGTCTTTGGTGCCGATATGGCTGAACGTGGACATGGTTACATCCTCAATATGAGTTCAATGTCAGCTTGGATGACTATGCCGGGTATCAATGTCTATAATTCGACTAAGGCGTTTATTCTCAATTTCTCACGCTCGTTGTGGTACGAACTCAAACCGCTTGGTGTTACTGTAACGGCTATCTGCCCAGGTGCAGTTGATACAGGCCTTTATGGTTTGAGCGACTATTGGCGTAAGGTGGCTGTAGGTATTGGCGTGAGTCTTCGCCCTGAAAAATTGGTTAAGAAAGCCCTCAAAGCAATGTTCAAAGGCAAAAAACAATGTATGCCTGGTCTTATCAACCACCTCTTTGTGCCAATTATCAAGCACTTACCTGACTGGTTCGTATTCGCCGTAATC
>JAZOMI010000006.1:0-14479 GCA_045653825.1 Candidatus Aphodosoma sp.
GGGTGTGATTGGGGTTAGTAATATTATGTTAGTGACGGTGCGCGAGCGCACACAAGAGATAGGCATCCGTCGTGCATTGGGTGCAACTCCGTTCACGATATTGAAACAGATAATGAGCGAAAGTGTGGTGCTTACGGCAATTGCGGGATTGACAGGTTTGGTGTTTGCGGTGCTGGTATTGAGTGTGGTTGACATGGTTATGGCAATGCAACCTAATCCGTTTTTGCCTTCGTTGCAGTTGCCGTTCTCGTTGTCAATCGTGGCATTGGTGGTCATCATACTTGCGGGTATGTTTGCTGGCTATCTGCCATCGAAACGAGCGTTGAGTATCAAAGCTGTCGAAGCTCTTCAAGATGAATAATTATTTTTAACATAAGTACAAAATTTATGTTTGTAGGTTTATAATTTAAATGTGTCTTTTTTTAGTTTTGTGAGGATAAATATTTTTTTAAGTACATGCCTTAAGTTATAAATTATTAATTATTCTCTACTTATTATTGATTATAAGGCTTGTACTTAGAAAAGTAATAAGAATCCTCTAAAATTATTCAAATACAAGCGAACTTATTTATCTCTAAAATTAAATTTGTACTTGTGTTAAAATTTAAAAATATTATAAATATGAAAAAAGTAATTAGAATTTTTGTGTTTGTCCTTTTGGGGCTTGTAGTGATTGGTACGTTTGTGTATCTATATAAAAAATCGCGTCCTGAGGTGAAGGAATATCAAATTATTACACCGGTGGTGCAAACTTTGTCGAAGAAAACCATTGCTACTGGTAAAATCGAGCCTCGCAACGAGGTGGAAATCAAACCTCAAATTTCGGGTATCATTAGCGAAATCTACAAAGAGGCTGGTGAGGTAGTACGCAAGGGCGATGTGATTGCTCTTATCAAGGTTATTCCTGAAATGGGAACTCTCAATTCTGCCGAAAGTCGTGTGAATATTGCTAAAATCGATTTCGAACAAGCCAAAATCGACTACGACCGTGCCGATAAATTGTTTGAGAAAAAGGTGCTTTCTGCTGAAGAGTTTGAGAAAGAGCGTGTAGCATATAACAAGGCGAAAGAGGAGTATCAGAATGCTGTGGACAACCTCGAAATTATTCGCGATGGTATTGCCAAGAGTTCAGGAGGTTATAGCAATACTCAAATTCGTGCTACCATTTCGGGTTTGATTCTCGATGTGCCTGTGAAGATAGGTAATTCGGTGATACAAAGCAACAACTTCAATGATGGTACAACTATCTGCACTATTGCCGACATGGGCGATATGATATTTAAAGGTAGCATCGACGAGAGCGAGGTTGGTCGCATCCGCGAAGGTTTGCCTATTGTGCTCACTATCGGAGCGTTGCAAGATATGAAGTTCGATGCTGTGCTCGAGTATGTTTCTCCTAAGGGCGTAGAAGAGAGTGGAGCTGTGATGTTCGAGATTAAGGCAGCAGCCAAAATCCCTGATAGCGTTATGGTGCGTGCGGGCTATAGTGCCAATGCCGAGATTATATTGATGCAGCGCAACAATGTGCTTGCTATACCCGAAGGCGTAGTTGAGATGGTAGGTGACTCTGCTTTTGTATATCAGTTAGATACAACCGTAACTAATGAGCAAAAGTTCAATCGTGTGCCTGTCACGTTAGGCGTCTCGGATGGTCTTAATATCGAACTCGTCGATGGCGTAGAACCTAATGCTCGCCTTCGAGGCAATTTAAAATAATATTCTTTATTTCAACAGAAGTACAGATTTTACATTACTTAAAAATATTTTAAGATCTTATAAATTTTCAATAGAGAGTATGATTTATTTGTCCCGAAATTTAAATTTGTACTTATGTTAAAATTAAACTAGTATGAAAAAAATATTAATAATCTTATTGTGCATTGTGAATTATGCATTGAGCTTTGCACAAGGTTGGACTCTCGACTCTTGTATTTCGTATGCCCAACAACAGAGTTATAGTGTGATACGTGCAAATATGGCAGTTAAGAATGCTGAAATTGCCGAGCGCAGTGCGCGATTGGCGATGACACCATCGGTCAATGCAGGCATTGGCGAGAATTTGTCGTTTGGTTTGGTTGAAGGTGTGAACAATGTGCGTGAAAATCGTACCCAATCTACTACAAGTTTCAATGCTTCTGTTTCTATGCCTTTGTTCACAGGTTTGCGTGTTACTAACCAAATTAAACGCACTGGTGCTGATCTTCAAGCAGCTTTGGCCGAAGTCGAAAGTGCTAAAGAGAATGTCGAGTTGAATGTTATAACTTACTATCTTCAAGCAATGTATTTCCGTGAAATGCAATCGGTGCAAAAACAACAGTTGATACTCTCGGAGCAGTTGCTTGAGCGCACTCAGGTTTTGGTTTCGGAAGGACGTAAAAGCGAGAGTGAACTCTATGAGGTTGAGGCTCAAGTAGCCCAAAATCGTCAAGCATTGACCGAAGCCGAAAATAGCTATCGTCTTGCTCTTGTCGATCTTTGTCAGTTGATAAATTATAAAGATATTGAGGGGTTTGTGAATGCGATGTCACACCTATACGAAAATTCTCAATTCTCAACTCTCAATTCTCAATTCTCAACTCTTCTCCCAACTCCCGACGATGTTTTTTCTAAAGCACTTGCCAATCGTCCATCAATTGAGGCTCAACGCAATAGGGTAGCAAGTGCTGAACTTGCAATCAAAGAGACAAAGGCAGAATTTTATCCACAACTCAATCTTAATGCCTCTTGGGGTACGGGCTATTATCATATGTTTAATGGCAATAATCCAGCATTCGGCAATCAGTTTGTTGACAATGGTAGTGAAGTGATAGGTCTTTCGTTGAATATTCCAATCTACAATCGTATGCAGGTACGTCATGCTGTTAAACGTCAGCAAATAGCTTTAGACGAGGCTCGACTCACAGAGCAAGAACTCATTGATCGTCTTTATAAAGATATTCAGTTGGCATATTACAATGCTCTTGCAGCACAAGAAAAGCATATAGCTGCGCAAAAAAGTCGAGAGTCTGCTTTAAAAGCCTTTGATTTTGCTCAAAGCAAATATGAATTGGGTCGTTTGAGTCCATATGAATATAGTGAAGCTCAAACTCGTTTTTATCGTGCCGAAGCCGAAGAAACTCAATCCAAATATGAGTATATATTGCGTACTCGTATTTTAGAGTTTTATATGAAGTGAGATATTTTTATGAACATTATTGCATATTTGTATAAGTATATACCTTGGCTGGATATCGCCAAGGTATTTTTTATATTTTAATACAAATCAATTTTTGTGTAATTTTCAATTCTTTTGGATGGGAGGCTTGGATTACTAATATGTATAGTCCAGCAGGGATTGTTTCGAAGCGGGCATTGGTACCATCCCAAAGGGTATAACCTTGAGGTGATAGTAGTTGGTTGTCGGTGATGCTACAAACGTGTACTCCGTGGCGTGTGTAGGCATCAATTGTTATGGTATAACCTGCAGTAGGTAGGTTATGGTGGATTATTAGGTGGTCTTGATGACCATCGTTATTGGGCGAAAAGGTAGTGTTTTCGAGCCAGAAGTGTTGGCTTGACTCGTTGTTTTCGAGATTGATGTTTTGAGAATTTTGCCATCCAGCAGTGTTTTTTGTAGAGCAACTATTCCAATTCTCTGCCGATTGGGTAGGTGTCATTGGGTCGATGCGTTCGAGTGATATGTCGTGTAAGTCGGTGAGTAGTGGGTGATGCCATGAGTTGGAGTAGTGTACTTCATCTATAACATTTCCACTGCGGTCGGTAAGCGCAAGCGTGCCTTCGGTTGCAGGCATTGATGGTAGGGTAGATACAAAGTATATAGATTGAGGATTAACTCCTAATGCACAATGTATTGCACTTGTGTCGGGTGAAATTACAGTAAATAGGTGTGGTGGTAGTATTGTGCTTGTCGTGCAGAATATTTTTGAGTTTTTGAGGTTGTTGTCGCCATCTCGATTCGAGAGCATTAGGCGACTGAGGTCGATATAGAAATCGCTGTTGTTGTAGAGTTCGACGAATTTGCTATTGCCACTGCTGACGTATGGCATCAACTCGTTGAAAATTACATCCATATATTGTGCTTGATGAGGTAGAGCGAGGGTGATAGTGGTGTCGGACATATTCCAACCACTCACGCATCTTATATCCGAAAAAGTGATGTCGATAGCATAGGTAGAGTCCAAAGACTCAACAAGGTATAGGTTGAGAATTTTGCGTTGAGGCTCAACCCAATTAAGCGATTTGAGCGAATTGCCTGCTATGGATATAGATTTTTGAAGTTCAATGATTTCGCCTTGCATAGGTTTATTGAAATAGACTTGTATAGAGCTGTTGTTTTCTATGCCAACACCTGTGATGCAGGGTATTAACTCATCAGGCATCGAGCAAGCAATACTATTCGTTTCGGCAGGTGTACCTCCTCGAGGGTCAATCGAAGGAGCCCAAGTTGTAGAGTTAGAGAGAGGATTGGTAGGATCTTTACGCTCGAGCGACCAGCCTCCGTTAGCTTTGAATGGCTCAGAGGCGTACCAATCGGTTGTGTATTCGGCAAAAGAGATAGTATGGTTTTGTTTGTTCTTCAGAGTGAGCAGATTGCCATTGTTGGTTAGTGCAGGCATCGACTCCACGATGCAGATTTTGTGGGTGAAAGCCGTGAGTTCGAGCGCAGAGTTGTATGAGCAAAGTACGGCATAATCGTTAGGTTCAAGTATATAGTCGTTGAAAGTGCCTGTTTTGGCAAGAGTGGATATTTTGCAACCCTCGAGAGTGAGAGTGCGGTCGGTAGTGTTGTAGATTTCTACCCATTCCACTTCGGGTAGTTGCACCGACGGATTAGGCTTTGCCATTATTTCTGTAACGATAATCTCTCCCGCATTTATCATCTCCGTTTCCGCAGGCTTATCCCCACAATTTACGCTGTTAACTCGCAAATTATAAGGATTATCTGTATTTTCAATCAATAAAAATCCTGTTGATGTGGCAGAATTTAAAGAGTGAGGAATGTGAAATGAGGAATGAGGAATGAATTCTTTTGTTCCGGTACATTCGATAGTCCAATCTTTCTTATTACGAGTAATTTTGCAAGTTAGGTTGATTGTGCCGTAAGGGATTGGTTGTTCGGAAGTTGCTAATGTTTCTATTGTTTTGTTTTCATATACAAAACTTATAAGTCGATTTTCTAAATTGATTTCTAAAAAGAAACCTAATCCATCTCCTAAAGAAGGAAGTGAAGATGATATGTAAAATCGAATCTCTCCCTCCGAATTTTCATTTACATCAAATGTCAAATCACATCCCCACCAAGTGTTGTCGGTTATAGTGTTGGCTGTGCGGAATGTGCCTTTTTTCAATTGACTGTCAGCAACCTCTCCCGTAGGGTGTAGTTCAACAGCATATCCACCATTGTTTTCTACAATTTGGGCATCCATATCGGTCATAAACCATTGAGGATTGGCGGTGTAATTACCATCTGAAAAGTCATCGTAGAATTGGGCAAAACAAGTGTTCGTAAAAAGTAGTAATGTTAGTATTAAATAATTTTTCATAAATGCTTTATTATCTGAAAAAAAAATCTTAATTTTGCAACGTGGTGTATTGTATGTTTGTTGTATGAATTAACCGCAAATTTACAATATTTAATTTGATTAACAAAATAATTTATAATTTATTATGAGAGTGGCTATTGTGGGCGCAAGTGGTGCCGTTGGACAAGAGTTTTTGCGTGTATTAGCAGAACGTAATTTTCCTATTTCAGAGTTGAAATTGTTTGGTTCTTTACGTAGCGCAGGTCGTGAATATGAATTTTGTGGAAAGAAAATCAAAGTTCAAGAGTTGCGTCATGGTGACGATTTCAAGGATTTAGATATAGTATTTACATCGGCAGGCGGATCGATTTCGCAAGAATATGCCGAAGACATCACACGTTTTGGCGCTGTGATGATTGACAATTCGAGTGCATTCCGTATGGACGAAGATGTGCCATTGGTAGTGCCAGAAGTGAATGCCGAAGATGCACTTAATCGTCCTCGTAATATCATTGCAAATCCTAACTGTACTACAATCCAAATGGTTGTGGCTTTGAAAGCTATTGAGGATTTGTCGCATATCAAACGAGTGCACGTATCTACATATCAAGCAGCTTCGGGGGCAGGTGCTACTGCGATGGCTGAACTTGAACAACAATATCGTGAAGTGTTGGCAGGTGAGCCTGTTACGGTCGATAAATTTGCTTATCAATTGGCTTATAACCTTATACCGCAAGTGGATGTATTCACCGAAAATGGTTATACTAAAGAGGAGATGAAGATGTATAACGAAACACGCAAGATTATGCACTCTGACATTCAAGTGAGTGCTATGTGTGTACGTGTGCCATCGTTGCGAGCTCACTCTGAATCAATTTGGGTAGAGACTGAACGTCCAATCTCTGTGGTTGAAGCGCGTGAAGCATTCGAGAAAACTGATGGTGTAGTGGTTATGGACAATCCTGCAGCGAAGGAATATCCTATGCCTTTGTTCCTTTCGGGCAAAGACCCTGTGTATGTGGGTCGTATCCGTCAAGACCTCGCTAATCCTAATGGATTGACTTTCTGGTGTGTAAGCGACCAAATCAAGAAAGGTGCAGCTCTTAATGCTGTACAAATAGCTGAATACTTAATCAATTCACAATTCACAATTCATAATTCATAATTTTATGAAAAAAATAATATTTTCAGCATTAGCAATGCTTATGTTTGTGGCTTGTAATCAAGCTCCAAAGGGTTATACTATTAGTGGTACACTTGCAACTGATGAGTTTGATGGTAATTGGGTATATGTAGCTGAAACTTTGCGTAAATTGGCTACTGAGCCTATTGATAGCGCACAAATCGTAGATGGCCGATTTGAAATGAAAGGTGTGGCTGCTGAGCCATTGATGTCGGTAGTGGTGATTACTGATGCAAATCGTCAGATGGTACAACAAGGCGTAGGTGCATATTTTATTCTTGAAAATGGAAATATCACTATGAATGTTGATAATGCTTATGCTATGACCGTAACTGGTACGGATTTCAATCGTGCGTATGCCGAATATGATTCGATTATTATGTCGTTCGATGAGCGTTGCAAAGTGATTGCAGAAGGCGAGGGTACAAATGCTGAAAAATTTGAAGCTATTACAGCAGAACGCAATAGCTATAAAAATACTATCAAATCGTTGGTATTGCCATACGTTGGAACACAACCAGCTCTCAAAATGGTAAAAGATATCAAACATTTGTTCTCTAACGAAGAGTTGGCTGAGTTGTTGCCTGCCGATATTGTCAAAGCTCGTACTGCTGAACAACCATATATGGCTGTAGGTAGTTATATTACTGATGAAGCTACTCCTAATGTCGATGGTGATACTATTCGTTGGATGGATGTTATTTCGCAACACGATTATACTCTTATCGACTTTTGGGCTTCTTGGTGTGGTCCATGTATGCGTTCTATGCCAGGATTGAAAGAGTTGTATGCAGAGCACTCAGGCGAACACTTTGAAATTATAGGCATTTCGTTAGATAAAGATCGTGAGAGATGGCTTGGTGCTATCGAAAGTAAAGCACTTAACTGGGTGCAACTCACAAATCTTATGTTTTGGGACGAGCCAATGGTGAAACGTTTCGAAATTCCTTACATCCCATCAACTATGTTGGTTGATCGCGAAGGTAAAATCATCATTCGCAATCCTAATCATGACGAATTGAAAATATATTTGGCAAGATAATTAAGCATGAGCGCCTATTGTAGGGACGCTTGGTTCGAGCGTCCGCTTTATCATAAGTCATTTATGTCTAAAATATTTTGTCTTTCTGTCTTAAAATAAAAAAATGATAAATAAAATATTCCCTGCAGAGTGGGCTCCACAACAGTTTGTGCAACTCACATGGCCTCATGCCGATACTGATTGGGCATATATGCTCAATGAGGTGCAGGCTTGTTTTAAAAATATAGCACGCGAAATTGCTAAACGTCAACGACTTTTAATTGTTGCTCCTGATGTAGAAGATGTTCGCCGTCAAATTGCTGACGAGGTAAATATGGCTAACGTGAGTTTAGTTGAATTGCCATCTAACGACACTTGGGCTCGCGATCATGGTGCTATTACTATCTTAGAAGATGGCAAACCCGTAATCCTCGATTTTCAGTTTAATGGTTGGGGATTGAAGTTTGCTTCCGATAAAGATAATTTGATTACTGAGCGTTTGTATCGTGGAGGTCATCTGTTTGGAGAATTGCGCAATTGCCGTAATTTTGTGTTCGAAGGAGGCTCTATCGAGAGTGATGGTGAGGGTACGTTGTTGACAACATCGGAATGTCTTTTATCGCCAAATCGCAATGCCACTATGTCGCGCACTGATATTGAGAAGTATTTGTTGGAAACATTAGGTGCAAAACAGATGCTTTGGCTCGACCATGGCTATCTTGCTGGTGACGATACCGATTCGCACATCGATACTTTGGCTCGTTTGTGTCCTAATAACGCAATATTATATGTAAAATGTGATGACGAGAGCGATGAGCATTATGAGGCATTGCACGCAATGGAGGCTCAACTCAAAACATTTCGTACACTCGCAGGCGAACCATATCGTCTAATTGCTTTGCCTATGGCGCGGCCTGCTTATGAAAATGCACAATGCACAATGCACAACTAGAGCGTATTCCCGCTACTTATGCTAACTATTTGGTTATAAATGGTGCAGTGCTTGTGCCTACATACGATACTGATTTAGACGATGTGGCTTTGGCTCAAGTGGCAAAAGCATTCCCTGATAGAGAAATTGTAGGCATCGATTGTCAAGCTCTTATCCGTCAGCATGGTTCGCTTCATTGCGTTACAATGCAATACCCTTCTTTTTAGTTACTAGCTATTAAGGAGTCTCATTACTCGCTATTGAAAAAATAAACAATTCCGAATGGCAAGTCTCGTTGCTTGCTACTCGTCGCTAATAATTTTAATATGAAAAAGTTAATTGTTATTTCGTTTTTATTTTTCTCATTGTTGTCAATGGGATATGCAAAAAGTCTGAAAGTTAAGGTTTGGACAAAGTGTTATGGAGTGGAAAATTCAGTAAAAGATTTAGAGTGGTTAAATTTTAAACAACATGCCAGTAAACATGATTTTTCTTGTGTGTTATTACTTAAAAGTAAAGTGAATCAAGAATATTGTGTTGTGGTTCATGATGTTGATGGAATGAGAACAGGAATGTTTTTAATGGCTGCAGATGGCATAATACTTTATGATTGTAAAGGGGAAGAATTAGATAGAGGTATCTATTTTAATGGTAAACCACGTTATGACCTTTATAAAAATTCAATTACAGTACAAGATAAAAAATTGAATAAAAAAATTGATAAGGTGAATAAACGATACAATAAGTTGGAGAAGAAATTGGAAAAGGCAAGAGTGAAAATAACAGAGTCTGCTCCAAACTTGCAACCACCTCGCCCATGTGAAAGTTGTGAGGAGTTGATGAAAACTTACACTTTAGTAGATATTATAGCTTACTCTTATATTAAATAAGATGTAACGCTGAGGTCTTGTATTTAGTATTTAAAAATCTAATAATTCCGAATGGCAAGTCTAGTTACTCGCTACTCGTTACTCGTTACTAAAATATGAAAATAGGAATAATCCAACAATCTATAACTCCTGATGTGGAGGCAAACAAAGCGATGTTGCGCGCTGAAATAGTGGCGGCTGCTAGTGACGGTGCTGAACTTGTTGTCCTTCAAGAGTTGCATAATACACCTTATTTTTGTCAAACTGAAAATACAGAACTCTTCAATCTCGCTGAGCCAATACCTGGTCCGTCAACCGAATTTTATTCGGCTGTGGCAAAAGAGTGTGGAGTGGTGCTTGTGACTTCGTTGTTTGAGCGTCGCGCTGCAGGTTTGTATCACAATACTGCTGTGGTATTCGAAAAAGATGGTTCTATTGCAGGTAAATATCGTAAAATGCACATTCCTGATGACCCAGCTTATTACGAGAAATTTTATTTCACTCCGGGCGACTTAGGCTTCGAGCCAATTCAAACTTCGGTTGGTCGTCTTGGTGTATTAGTTTGTTGGGATCAGTGGTATCCTGAAGCTGCACGATTGATGGCATTGGCAGGAGCAGAACTTTTGATTTATCCTACTGCTATTGGTTGGGAAAGTACTGATACTGACGAAGAAAAAGTTCGTCAACGTGAGGCTTGGATTACAGTTCAACGTGGTCATGCTGTGGCAAATGGTTTGCCTGTGGTCAGTGTGAATCGTGTAGGACATGAGCCTGACCCAAGTGGTGCAACTAATGGCATTTTGTTCTGGGGTAGCAGTTTTGTGGCTGGCCCTCAAGGCGAATTCCTCTATCAAGCACCATCAGATAAAACCGACCGTAAGGTGATAGATGTTGATATGAAGCGTAGTGAAAATGTGCGCCGTTGGTGGCCATTCCTTCGTGACCGCCGCATCGAAAATTATGGCGATATAACAAAACGATTTCGTGATTAAAAGACCATTGACTGTTGACTGTAGACATTTAATATATGCAAAGAAAAGATTTTGAAATAATGGCACCTGCGGGTTCGTGGGAGAGCCTTCAAGCAGCAATACAGGCTGGTGCCGATTCGGTATATTTTGGTATTGAACGCCTTAATATGCGTTCTCGCTCATCAAGCAATTTCACTACAGAGGATTTGCATCGTATTGTAGAGTGTTGTAAAGAGGCTGGTATTAAATCTTACCTCACAATCAATACAATCATCTACGATGAAGACCTCGAACTTATGCGTGAAATTGTAGACAACGCAAAAGAGGCTGGTGTGAGTGCTATTATTGCAGCTGATGTAGCAGTGATGCAGTATGCTATTTCGCAAGGTGTTGAGGTTCACCTCAGTACTCAACTCAATATCTCTAATGTTGAGGCATTGCGTTTCTATGCTCAATTTGCCGATGTAGTAGTATTGGCTCGTGAGCTTAATATGGACCAAGTAGCTGAAATCCATCGTCGTATCGTAGAAGAAAATATCGTGGGTCGCAATGGCGAATTGATTCGTATCGAGATGTTCTGTCACGGTGCTTTGTGTATGGCTGTGTCGGGCAAATGCTATCTCTCTTTGCATGAACTTAATGCTTCAGCCAATCGTGGTGCTTGCATGCAAGTATGTCGTCGTGCATATCGTGTGCATGACGAAGATTCTGATATCGAACTCACTGTAGATAACAAATATATCATGTCGCCTAAAGACCTCAAAACTATTCATTTTATGAATAAGATGATGGATTCGGGTGTGCGTGTATTCAAAATCGAAGGTCGCGCTCGTGGACCTGAGTATGTGAAGGCTGTGGTGTCGTGCTACAATGAGGCAATCGAAGCTCATCTTACCAATACATTCACCGACGAGAAAGTAGCAGATTGGGATGTACGACTTTCAAAAGTCTTTAATCGTGGTTTTTGGGATGGTTATTATCTCGGTCAACGCCTTGGTGAGTGGAGTCACAATTATGGCTCAAAAGCTACTCATAAAAAGGTATATATTGGTAAGTGTACTAACTTCTTCCAAAAAATTGGTGTAGCAGAGTTCTTGCTTGAAGCACAAACTCTCTCTGTAGGCGATGAAATTCTTGTAACAGGCGAAACTACAGGTGCATACGAAGATGTAGTAGAAGAGGTACGTGTAGATTTGAAATCAGTTGAAATAGTCGAAAAAGGTACATATTTCAGTATTAAAACAAAAGATGTCATTCGTCGCAACGATAAACTATTCAAAATCGTCCCAGCTGACGAACTCCAAAAGTAAAAATAATTTTTCCCACAAATTTCACAAATTGGACAAATTATTTATTAGATAATATAAATTGTGTACATTTATGCAATTTGTGGGAGAATAAAAGACATAAAAATGAGAGAGTATGAAATAATATATCAAATACGTGGGGCAATTTATGATACCTATAATACTCTTGGGCCTGGATTACTTGAAGCGGTTTATGAAGAGGCGTTAGTTTATTTTTTAGTTAAACGTGGTTTGTATGTTGATCGTCAAGTAGAAGTGCCTATTGAAATTGAAGGTCATCGACTTAAGAATCAAATGCGTCTTGATATATTAGTTGAGCATCGTGTAATTATTGAAATTAAATCTGTTATTGATATGCGTGAAGTTTTTCATTTGCAGTTATTAACTTATTTAAAATTAACTAAATTGCATCGAGGAGTTCTTGTTAATTTTAATACAGATAGTATTAATGATTCTATTTGGTTAAAAGTCAATGGTTTTGATAGTGATGTAATGCTATCGAATGATAAGCAAGAAAAGATAGAATCAGATTAGTGAATATTTGTGTAATTTGTGGGAGAATAAAAAGATAATAATATTGAGTGTAGTGTGATTTGAGTGAAAATGAAATTAAATTAGTGGGAAAATTTATTTATAATCTATATTTTATGAAAAAAACTTTATTGTTTGTATTGTGCATTGTGCATTGTGCATTGTGCATTAATCTAAAAGCTGAGACTCTTGAGGAAAAAGTAGCTCGTCTTGAGGCTAAACTTGCTACTCTCGAAGCAAAAACTGAGGCAACCGACTCTGTAATCACTGCAGAAGTAGTTGAGCCAAAAAAGAAAATGCAACCTATTTCGGTGAAATTCGATGCTCGTTTCGATTGGCAATCTTCTTTTACTCATAATGCTGATGCAAAACCAGGTTATGCATCTAATTTCAATGGCCGTTACCTTATGTTTATGCTTGATGGTAATATCAGTCCAAAATTCTCTTACTCTTTGCGTTATCGTATGATTCACCCAAATCACGAAAACTCTTGGCGTGGTGTATTTAATGCAACCGACTGGGCAAACCTTACTTATCGTCCTACAAAAAATTGGGAAATCACTGCAGGTAAAATGCTTGTGTTCTACGGTTCTTATGAGTTTGACTATAATCCACTTGACGTTTATATGTGGTCAGGTTGGGGTGGTCGCGTAGGCTGTTTCCAATTTGGTGTGATGGGTAAATATATCACCAATGATGGTCGCAATAACATTCTTTTCCAAATCAACAACTCACCTTTTGCCAATCCTCTCGATTTAGGTGCTATGTATAGCTATTCGGTTCAATGGAATGGTAATTTTGGGGTCTTCAATGCTCTCTATTCTGACAATTTGATTGAGTATCAACCAGGCCGTTTCATTAATTATATTTCGCTTGGTAATCAATTCAATTTCGGTCCTGTCAAATTCGAACTTGACTATATGAATCGTTATGGTGGTCGTGGTACACATTTCCTCAAAGACTTCTCGCTCATCGGTAAACTCAATTACAACTACATGAATCGTCTTAATATTTTCGTAAAAGGCGGTCTCGATTATAACATGGCTCAAGAAGAAGGCGAATCAGATGTAATTGATATGCTCATTCTTCCTGGCGAACGTAATGTTTACTATGGCGCAGGTCTCGAATTTTTCCCAATCAAAGATAGCAAAAACGTGCGTATCCATGCATTCTGGCAATCAGGTAGCAACAATCTCGACGGACAATCATGGAATAATCACAATGTGGGTATAGGTTTCAAATGGCGTCTTGTTGCATTCGACCGTAAGTAATATTCATATCTAATAATCTATAAAAATGAAAAGTTTTAAAAACCTTAAATTCACAACAAAGCGCACAATCGAAGCTTTGATTTTTCTTGTGATTTTCTTTGCGATATTTGGGTATATCGCAAATCGTATGGGTATGGCTAATATGCTTAATACCATTATGCAAACTTCGTATCGTCTTTTGATTGATACTTGTTTCTATCTTATGGGTATCACTGTGTTGTCGGGTGCTTTGGGCAAATTGCTCACTGAGTTTGGTGTCGTTCGCCTTCTCGAAAACATCCTCAAACCTTTTATGAAACCGCTCTACAATCTCCCTGGCGTTGCGGCTCTTGGTGCAGTGTTGACTTTCTTGTCTGACAATCCAGCTATTATCTCTTTGGCTAACGACAAAAACTTCAGCCAATACTTCAAAAAATACCAACTCATTTCGCTCACAAACTTCGGTACTGCCTTCGGTATGGGTCTTGTGGTTATTGCCTTCATGACTGGTAAAGGTTTTGCTTCTGGTGCTCTCATCGGTCTTGCAGGTGCAGTGATTGGTAGTATTATTTCTACTCGCATTATGCAACGCTCAATCATCAAAGCATATCCTAACTTCAAAGACGAAGGTGCTGCTGGTGGCGATGAGCAAGCTATTTCGTTTAAATCAGACGAAGGAGCTTTCCTCCGTGGTTTGAATGCAATCCTCGATGGCGGTAAAACAGGTGTTGAACTTGGTCTTGCTATTATTCCAGGCGTATTGATTATCTCTACTTTTGTGATGATTCTCACATTTGGTGCATCGGCAACAGGCGAATATACTGGTGCTGCTTACGAAGGTGTGAAAGTATTGCCTTGGTTGGCTGGTAAAGTCGATTTCTTGTTCCAATGGTT
>JAZOMI010000007.1:0-1757 GCA_045653825.1 Candidatus Aphodosoma sp.
TTGGGTATCGTGATTTCGGTGGTCGGTGTGTTGATGATTATATTGGATGGAGGTAAATTGTCGGCAGATGTGTTGGGTATATTGCTTTTGTTCATTGCCGTGTTGGCATCGATTGTTTATACACTCGTATTGCGTAAGATACCAGAACGATACAATACATTGACGGTGGTGTTCTTCATGTTCTGCACTTCGTTGTTGTTTTTCGTGCCAACTATGTTGGTGAGAGAGTTGCCACAAGTGATGACAATCGATTGGGCGGCAGATACGACATGGAACGCCTTTGGTGCAATCGTAGGTTTGGCATTGTCGGCATCGTGCATCGCATTCTTGTTCTTCTCGTATGGTGTGCGCGCCATTGGTCCAACTCGCGCCAATGTGTTCAACAACATACAACCAGGTGTTACGGCTATATTGGCATGGATTATCGGTGCGGTAACATTGTATCAAATAGCAATTCAATGTGAAGCAATAGATAAATCATTTTTTGAATGTGTGAAAGAGGCCGCTCCAGCATGGATTATGCTTTTGGGCATAGTGGTAGTGATTGCCGGTATGTTTATTTCACAAATGAATGTAAAACAACAAATCTTAAAATTCAAAGTCATTATGTTATCAAAAATTATTAAAGAGGACTATATCGTACAATCGCGTCGATTCATCGACAATGCCGACAAAATATTGTTGACCGGACATATCTCGCCTGATGGCGACTCGCTCGGTGCTACGCTCGGTCTTTATCACCTTTTGAAACAGTTGGGCAAAGATGTAACTGTGATGATGCCTAACCGCTATCCTGCTTTTTTCTCATGGATGCCTGGCATCGATAGGGTGTTCATCATGGAGGAAAACAAAACTGAGGCTATCAAAATCATCAAAGAGGCTGATTTGATTTTCTGTATCGACTATAACACACTCGACCGCGTGAATGGTATGAAACCACTTATCGAGCAAAGCAAGGCTCAGAAAATCATGATTGACCACCACTTAGACCCAAATATCAACTGCGACGTGGTGATTTCGCACCCAGAGATTTCGTCAGCGAGTGAGTTGGCATTCCGTTTTATGTGTCGCATGGGATTCTATCAAGAGGTGTCGCTCGAAACTGCTGAATGTATTTACACAGGTATGATGACCGACACAGGTGGTTTCACTTACAACTCTAACAACCCTGAAATCTATATCATCATCAAAGCATTGCTCGAAAAAGGCGTTGATAAAGATGCTATCTATAATAAGGTGTTCCACACTTATTCAGAAGACCGTTTGCGCTTGATGGGTTACTGCTTGAATAAGATGGAAGTGTTGGCTGATTGCAATGCTGCAATTATTGTTTTAACACAAGAAGATTTGCAAAAATTCAACTATAAAGTAGGCGACACCGAAGGTATTGTGAATATACCGCTACAAATCGAAAATGTAAACAAATCGGTTTTGGTGCGCGAAGATAAAACTCAGATTAAACTCTCGTTCCGTTCACAAGGCGATGTACCTGTAAACACTATGGCTGAGAAATTCGGCGGTGGTGGCCACAAAAACGCTGCTGGTGGCGAAAGTACACAATCAATGGAAGAAACACTTGACAAATTGCGTCGCACTTTACGAGGATTTTAATTTTAGTCAACAGTCAACAGACAACGGTCGATAGACCGTAATTGACTGTAGACTGTAGACATATCACTACTAACTAATAACTAAACACTAATATAAAGATGGAATTATCAGAACAAGAAGTAATTCGTCGTCAATCGTTAGACACG
>JAZOMI010000008.1:0-5552 GCA_045653825.1 Candidatus Aphodosoma sp.
TTGTTCCGTTCGTCGGAGTGGGCGCACTTCATCTCTTGCGACTTGGCGTTAAGTAAAAATATGGTTGTTGCTGTGCTCACCGTTGGCATTGCTCTGGTGATGACGCTCATGGCGGGTCTGTATCCTGCCATGTACGCCACCTCTTTCCCACCAGCACTGGCGATTAAGGGTTCGTTTGGTATGTCGCAAAAAGGCAAGTCGCTGCGTTACGCACTGATTGGTTTGCAGTTCGTGATTTCGATTGCGTTCATCATCTGCGCTATCTTCCTGAAGAAACAACACAGCTACATGATGAACTATGACATGGGCTTCAACAAAGAGTGCCTGCTGACGGCGAACATTCCAGTGAGCAGTATGGACGAGCGCGATGCGTTTAGCAGTGAGTTGCTCAATAACCCAAACATCAAAGAGGTAGCATGGTCGCAAGACCGAATGGTGGCAGAAATGCACATGACATGGGGACGCTGGCATCATGGCGAACAGATGATGCTAACCGTCATGCCTGTATCGTGGAACTTTTTGCAAGTGATGGGCATAGAGGTGTTTGAAGGGCGCGATTTCTTGCCTTCGGATGAAAAAGGCGACGGCGCAATCATTCTCAACGAGTATGCCAAAAACAAATACAACCTCAATCTGGAGGAAGTGATAGAGTGGAATGGTAAGCCCTTCCCTGCGACGGGTTTCTGCCGCGACTTCCACTTCAAACCGCTACACGAGGAGAGCGACGCGTTTGCCTTCTACATTTACGATTCGGAGGTGCTTACTAAGTATTTCCCTACGCCACACCTCACGCTGCGCACCATTGAGAATGCAGATATAAAGGCGGTGTTTGATGCCATCCGTGCTACCACCGACAAGATTCTGCCTGACTACGGCAGCGAGAAAGTGAAAATCAACTTCTTCGACGAGGAACTGGGCAAGAACTACCAAAAAGAGCAACAACTGACCACAACGATCTCGTTGTTCACGATGTTGGCGATTATTATTTCGCTGATGGGTGTGTTGGGATTGGTGATTTTCGAGACGCAATACCGCCGCAAGGAGATTGGTATCCGCCGTGTGAACGGTGCCACTGTGCGTGAGATATTGGTGATGTTCAACCGCAAGTTTATGATTATTGTGGGCATTTGTTTCATCATCGCTGCGCCAATCAGCTACTTTATTACGGGCTATAACTATAGCACTTTTGCGTACCGTGCACCGATAGCCGTGTGGGTGTTTCTGGTAGCGTTGTTAGCTGTACTCGTTATCACAACGCTGGTAGTCACCCTCGCCAGCCTCCGCACCGCCACCTCCAACCCAGTCGAAGCACTGAGGACGGAGTAAAAAACATAGTAGAAATGGGTGGATGAAACAATGAAATCCACCCATTTTTGTTAAAAACAAAAAGATAATTTGCATATTTCAAAAAAAAACGCTATCTTTGCAGCGAAAATTGAAATTGAGGTAAAAAATGGAAAATATTAATAACCTGCATGAGATATATCCTGATGCGATTTTTGAGATGTCTAGAGAAACCGCATCTGTTTTTCAGTTAAAGAGGCGTTGTGAGAAAACGCCCCCGCAATTGATTTTGTCTCCAGATTTCCAGCGGGAATGCGTATGGCCATCCAAACAAAAAAGTGAATTGATTGAGTCTATTATTATGGGCATCCCTTTGCCTGCAATTTATGTTAAAGAAAAAATGAGTGGGGCATATGTAGTTGTAGATGGGAAACAGCGTTTGACTACATTATTTGATTTTATAGATAATAAGTTCAAACTCTCACAATTATCTATATTACCTGATTTGTCGAATAAATATTTTCGAGATTTGCAACTTGTGCAACAAAATAAGATTGAAGATTATTCTCTTTTGGTCAATGTTATTAAAGCTCACACTCCAGACCGAGTAACATTTGATTTATTTGATAGAGTGAATAGGGGAGGAACCAAAATTAATAATCAAGAAATGCGTAATGCGCTATTTCAAGGAACATCAACTTTATTGATAAAGAATCTAGCTCAAACAGCATGCTTTATTGAAGCGACGGAGCATGCTGCGACCGCTAAACGAATGGTTGATCGAACTTACGTTTTGCGTTTTCTTGCGTTTTATTTGTGGAGAGAAAATATATCCAAAGATATGGAATATGGTATTCCATTAGAATACAAAAGTAATCTGGATGATTTTCTTGGAAAGACGATGGAATTTTTAAACACATATGATATAGAGGATCCACTTATTGTTAGTTTAAAAAATAGTTTTTTATCTGCAATGGAAGTGGCATCGCGTAATATTGTGAAAATAGGAGGATTTAGATTACCCGCTAAGGAAGGTAACTATAGAAGAAGATTAAATGTAGCTTTTTTTGATAGTTTTAGTTATTTACTTGCAAAAACTGAATTAACCTCCTCACAATTTGTTGAAGTATATAATGGTTTGATTAACGACAATGATTATATTAATGCCATTTCATATTCAGTAGACAGTACCCAACAAGTAAATAAGAGATTTGCAATTATAGAAGAATATATAAAAAAATATAATCCCAATACATAATAAAATGTTATCAAATATTTCTATAGTCAATTACAAGTCAATAGAATCTTATAAATTTGATTTGTCCAAATTGAATTTGTTGACAGGTGCAAACTCTACTGGAAAATCTTCGGTTATCCAAGCGCTATTATTGCTCTCTGACAATATTCAAGAAAATGGGGCTCAAAAGGGTCTCGTATCTCGTCATTCTCCTATATATGCATTTTCCGAAGTACGTAATTATATACAAAATGCAAAATATTATACTCTCGAAACGGAAGAGACCAATACAAAATGTACGTTACAATTTTCTCCATTGGATGATAGTTTGATGCGAACACAAGTAACTCAAAACGGAGAAGTATCTCGTGACCTATATGATTTATTGTCTAATGGCTTGCTTTATTTGCCAGCATTGAGGGCGGGTAATCTTTCTACGACTCGAATCAATACGAATCCTATTGCGAATCCATTGGGAGTATGTGGAGAATATGTAATTGATTTCTATTACACTCATCGGGAAGACCTTATCTCTGAAACTTTTTTGCCTCATATAAAAATTGCAAAAAACCTACAAAATATAGTCAATTACTGGTTACAAACACTTACGGGTTACAATTGTGAAGTGTCTTTCTCTGGCTCAGAATATCATTTACAATACATCATTGATGGTAAACGTCTGTCTCCTCTTCATGTGGGAACAGGAGTTAGTTATATTTTAACAGTCTTAATAGTTTGTCTTGCATCCATCAAAAAGGGTATTGTAATTATAGAAAATCCTGAAATCCATTTGCATCCATCAGCACAAGCAGATCTGTTAGATTTTTTTGCTGAAATAACGAATACTGGTACCCAATTAATAATAGAGTCGCATAGTGATCATTTTTTCAATGGTATTAGACGTTTGTTACACTTAAAGAGATTGAAGTTAAAAGATGTGAAATTGTACCATTTCAATAAAAATAGAAATAATAATTCTGAGATAATTCCAATAGAACTCAGTCAAGAGGGAGGAATCAAACAATACATACCAGAAATGTTTGAGCAATTTGATAAAGATTTGAATGCAATATTAAGTTGATGGATTTAATTCTAAACGAGCTATCACTGCATGGGCAGTTTTTATCACTAGATGATTTTTGTGCATCTGCTAAATCTCTTGCAAAAATATTGCAGGAGATTCGTTCGTGCAACACAAATCTCCAAAATGAAATAGGTGATGATTTAAAGTTGTATAAACCAACAACATTTAACCAATTGCAAGTAACTCCTCAAATGAAGTTCTATGAGTTGTTAACATCTCCCAAAGCAAGATTATTGCCGGAGATTCAACGTCTCAAAAGTCTGTTGACTACTTTACAAATTGAGCCCTATTGGGATACTCACTCTTTGCAAAATTCAACATTTCAATATCTGGTAGGAAGCGATGATTTCAGGGGAACTGGAATAGCAGAATCCTATGCGCGTAGTGGTGTGTTAATATCTTTTATACCGTCCAATTATTCCTATTCTCCAGTAGTTGTTGAATGTAATGAGGTTGAAAAAAGGATTGTAAATATTTTTGCAGAAAAGGATTTAATTGACCATTTGTACAAAATTCAGATATTAAATATAGGAACTTATATTAGATTAATGTTTAATGAGAAATTGAATTTTAACAATATTGATTGCAGGTATGGGTTTAATTTGATTTCTTCACAAAATGCAAATGAATTCATATCTTCTTTTAAAGGATTTGAACAGAAATCTTGGCAAGAAATAATAATAGATGATGGGCTAGATTATAAAGAATTTCATAAGAACACAAAAACTAAAAAATATTTCGAAGATAATTATTGGAAGAAAGGTATATATAAATTTAAAATTTCAAGTAAGATTCGAGTTTTTGGATATAGAGAATTAGATACTTTTTATGTATTACGCTTTGATCTTGATCATAAATTAAGTGATTTAGGATAATCTCTATTTTGTATATAAATTAAACGACCGCCATTACAGCGGTTCATCGGAAATAAAAAAAGCTAACTAACTCTCTTGTTAGTTAGCTTTACTATTAGCTCATAGAAGACTTATCCTCTAAATGCAAGAATTTGATAAAGATTCCCATTGCATGAGAAAAAATAGCCTGCTCTATTTGAGCATTCTTTACACTCACGTTCGTACCAAGCTGGACATTTTTGGCCACGGAACATAACTGTAATTGCACCTCCTTGAGTTTTGTACACTTCTACTGTGTATGTGTCTCCCATTTGATATTGGGTCTTGCAAAGTTGTGCAGTGTAACTACCAATCTTTTGACCCAATTGTTCTTGAGCATAAGTAACACTACTAGAATGTTTACTAATGCAGTAAGGAGTGAGACCCAAGCCAAATAAACAAATGGCTATTATTAAAATTTTTTTCATAAAATTAGCCCTTATTTCGTGTCGGGCACAACTTTTAATATTGACCTACTCTTTATATCGGATTTTCGGCATCCTCCGTTATTTTTGTCTGATGTATACACATAGGCACACAAAAAAGCGCAGACCTCGTGTTGCTATTCGCTAAACGAGGCCTTCGCATTGCCCTTAGAGTCAAATAAACAACAAGAAACCTACGCTGGTATGAAGATACAACATCCCCTATAGGATGTGCTGTATGGATATATCATACCCCATAGGCATCTACTGATTACTTTGATTTTGACCCTAATAAACAGAAAGCTGCGAAGTTCCGTTTAGCCAAACACAAAGCGTCAATAAACGCTATTCAATATGTCAGAAACCTACCCTTAGAAAGAACCTTTGCAAAATACTTTTCGCAGGACATATTTCCCTCCAGCGTAGCTTTCGGGCGCAAAATTACTACATTTTTTTGAATTAACCAAATATCGGCTCCTGATTCTTTGAAAAAATCAATGTACACTTGCATATTTCGCAAAATTTCATTACCTTTGCACCCACTATGAAATCCAAAGCCAAAATACTTGTCGTGGACGACAACAAAGGTATTCGCGCAGCGCTGGAGATGTTGCTGCCGCGATTCTTTG
>JAZOMI010000009.1:0-5409 GCA_045653825.1 Candidatus Aphodosoma sp.
AAATATGTTGACCAATTGCTCGAATCGGGTCACGCATACATCGCTTTCGATACTCCAGAAGAGTTGGAAGCAAAACGCAACGAGATTGCAAACTTCCAATACGATGCTTCTACTCGTATGCAAATGTCTAACTCTCTTTCGCTTAGCAAAGAGGAGGTGGATGCTCGCATCGCTCGTGGCGACCAATATGTTGTTCGTGCTAAAATCGAACCTAACGAAGAAATCGTAGTACACGACATCATCCGTGGCGATGTGCACGTGAACTCATCTATCCTCGATGATAAAGTGCTCTACAAATCGGCCGACAATCTTCCTACATATCACTTGGCTAACATCGTGGACGACCATTTGATGGAGGTATCTCACGTTATCCGTGGCGAAGAGTGGTTGCCTAGTGCTCCGCTCCACGTGCTCCTCTACCGTTTCTTTGGTTGGGAAGACACTATGCCTCAATTTGCTCACCTTGCCCTCTTGCTCAAACCTGATGGCAATGGCAAACTCAGCAAACGCGATGGCGACCGCCTCGGTTTCCCTGTGTTCCCACTCGAATGGCACGACCCTAAATCGGGCGACGTATCTTCGGGCTACCGCGAAAGTGGTTATCTCCCTGAGGCTGTTATCAACTTCCTCGCCCTCCTCGGTTGGAATCCTGGCAACGACCAAGAAATCATGTCGATGGACGAACTCATCGCACTCTTCAAACTCGAACGTTGCTCGAAAGCGGGTGCTAAATTCGACTTCGAAAAGGGCCGTTGGTTCAACCACCAATACCTTCAAATGACCGACAATCGCACTATTGCTGAGCTCTTTATGAAAGATATCGAGGCAGCTGGAGTTGAAACTACTATCGAAAAAGCAGAACAAGTAGTGGGTTATATGAAGAGCCGTGTGAACTTCGTGAAAGAGTTGTGGCCACTCTGCTCATTCTTCTGGATTGCTCCTACATCGTACGACGAAAAAGCTGTGGCTAAACGTTGGAAAGCCGAAACTCCTGCTATAATGGCTGAGTTGCGCGAACTTATGGCAGCATGGGACAACTACGACAATGCCGAAACTACTGAAGAATACGTAAAACAATGGTGCGAAGCCAAAGGTTACGGTCTTGGCAACGTGATGAACCCATTCCGCTTGATGCTCGTAGGCGAATTGAAAGGTCCTCACATGTTCGAAGTAACAGCAGTCCTCGGCAAAGAAGAAACCCTCCGCCGTATGGACGTAGCGCTTCAAACAATTAAGAATTAAAACTTTAAAGACAGGAAGACTTGATTTTTCTTTTAGACAGAATGACATAAAAACATAATCTTTCTTTCTAAACATATGCCTCACTATGCCTACGGCATATTTCGGCAAACAAAAGACATATTTTTAAATTACATTTATTACAATATGTCTTTAATGTCGAGATTTTTACGAAGTAAAAAGCAAGACCTTTTTATAAGAAAATATATTCTCATGCAAATAGTAGGTAGTAATATTTAGGTACTAGTTTTATAACTACTTAACAAGTAAATTTATGTTCTTATGTCATTATGTCTGAAAAAAATTTATGTCTAAACAAATAACACCATGGATTATATCAAGGTTACTTTTCGCACTGAGGATGTAGAGGAATGGGCTAATGACCTATTGGCATCGATGTTGGGCGAGGTGGGCTTCGAGAGTTTCGAAGAGACTTCGCGTGGTATCATTGGCTACTGCCCTGCCCCTTCGTTCGACGAAGAGGCTATGAAGCAAATCGTGACTGAATTGCCTATTGCCGATGCTTCGTCAATTGCCTATCGCATCGAAACTATTGCCGACCAAAACTGGAACGCTGTATGGGAACAAAATGGTTATGAGTCGATAGAAATATTTAGCGAATGTATCGTTCACGCATCAAACAAAGAGATTTCGCGTGAATATAAATACGATATTATAATCAATCCTGTGCAATCGTTTGGTTCGGGTTATCACGAAACCACACGCATGATTCTCAACTATTTGCTCGATATGGATATCGACGACAAAGCCGTTCTCGATATGGGTTGTGGCACAGGTGTGTTGGGTATACTTGCTTGTTTGCGTGGAGCTGGTAGCCTTGTGGCTGTAGATATCGACGAGTGGTCGTGGCGCAATGCCATCGAAAACATCGAGGCTAACGACATCGAAGGCGCAGAGGTCGTGCTTGGCGATGCATCGCAACTAGCCGATTTCCCTAACTGCTTCGACATCGTGCTTGCCAACATCAACCGCAATATTTTGCTCAACGATATGGAGGCATACATCAGCACGATGACCGACAAAGCTCAACTCATTATGAGTGGCTTCTATCTCGACGACCTTGAGATGATACGCCAAAAAGCCGAATCCCTCGGACTCCACTACCTCGACCACAAAACCGACAACGATTGGACTGCAGTGAGATTCCAACGATAAGCATAACACAATACAAAATTGCCCTTCAATTCCATACCGAACTGAAGGGCAATTTTTTTTATTATTAATGTTATATTTAGCGATGCATCAATCGTACTAACCAGTGAGGGCGGCAGCGCGAAATTGAGGCATAGGGCTGCTCTACAGCACCAAAACCACGATAGAAGCGGGCTACGCCTTCGATCATCGAGCCCTCGCAGTCGAACGTAAGTCCGTGAGGACAACAGATATTCTCGAGTATATAATCAACAAGTAGGAACATTGCACTATGCTCTTTGCCTTCGCGATTTGACACTGGAATGAGATAGATGAATCGTATGCGAGTTTGAATACCAAAGAGCGATGCCACCAAACGACCTTCGCGATAAACGCCAAAAAGATGTGGTGTAAAATTACCTTCTGCAATATCTACTTTTGAGACGCAATTTATTGCGTCTCTACTTTTAAATGCAGCCTCAACCAACGAACGAATAGTAGTATGTAAATCGCTACGCATCGACTGATTTTCGGTCTGCCAAAGTGCAACAAATTCATCAATAGATGCCTCTCTAATCTCTAAACCACACTTATTCGCCTTCGTGATGTTGCGTCGTGTATTTGTGGTATATTGCTTGCGAATGGGATCTATAATTTTACTATAAGGTATAATTAAATTAGTTTTCTCACATTTTACCTTATCAGCAGCAACTGCATAGTTGAGATAATTAACATTGAACTCGTACATCAAATATGGTATATGACGACAAAATGTAGCATAGATTTCACTTGTGATTTCACTTGCTGAATAGATGCCCAGCTGCTGAGTCCAAATAGGATGAATAAGATAACGAATACCCCACTTCTGCTTCAATGGTAACGGCATCACATAGGCATAATCATCCGTTACCAACGCCTCCCACATCGGACACACCACATCGAGATACCACGAATAGGCATACGGCAAATCGCACAACGATTGAGCAATCGTTGCATCCCACTTTATGCGGTCGATTTGGTTATGTCGTAGATGGAGAATTTTCATAAAGTATTTTACAAGACATGAAGACATGAGAACATGATTTTATTACTTTCTTGTATTCCTGTCTTCTTGTATTAAAAAATTATAAAAACATATGTTCAATAAAGATTTTGAGTCCGATACCGATAAGGATTGCGCCACCAATAGCCTCTACGTTGAATTTGATGCGTTTACCAAACGTCACGCCAAGCACACAACCTACTAGTGTAAACAAGAAACTCACCAACGCTATAATGGCTGATGCAGAGCACATTAGATTGCCAAGTGGAACAAATATAAGTCCTGTAGCGAGAGCATCGATACTGGTTGCAATGGCTAACGTAATGAGCATCGAGATTGAGCCATACGGAGTTTTTGTATCGCAAATATCGTCTTCCTCATCTTGAAAACTTTCGTAAATCATTTTTCCGCCAAGAAAGCCCAAAATACCGAGTGCTAACCAATGGTCGATACTGTGAATAAATTCGGCAAAACTGATTCCACACGCCCAACCAATCAGTGGCATAAAACCTTGAAATAGACCAAAAAACAGTGCCATTCGCACGATTTTAGGCCAATTATACTTGCCATAACAAATGCTACTTGCGATGGATACAGCAAAACAATCCATCGCAAGACCTATGGCAATCAGTATGATTTCAATTAAACTCATATTAATAGAAATAAGATACAAGAAGACAGGATAACAAGATTAATCATGTTCTCATGTCTTCATGTCTAAAAAAACAACTTAAATTCTATAAATTTTTAAATGTATTTTCGTAGTCGTCAGCTGCCTTGCAGAGCTCTTTGTACCAATCTTCGCCAAATTTGCGGATAAGGGGCTCTTTCAAGAATTTATAGACTGGCAATTTGAGTTTTGCGCCCAATTTTTCGGCACAAGCACATACTTGCCAACGATGATAATTGACAGCAGTAAAATCCTTATATTCAGTTAATCGCACAGGATAAAGATGACACGAAATTGGTTTATAGAACGACAATTTGCCCTCGCGGTAGGCTTTTTCGAGCGCACATTTGCAACATCCATCGGCTAGGTCGGTGTAAGTGAATACACACTCACGACCATTGACGATAGAGGTAACAAGGTCGCCATCAGCATCACGGTAAGCCACACCTTGCTCATTGATTACTCGTTTGCACTCGTCAGAGAGTTCGTCCCAAATGATAGGCAATGCCTTCTCTAATTCAGCCAATTCAGCCTCTTCGAGCGGAGCACCTGCATCGCCTTCGATACAGCACTCGCCCTTGCAAGCACCTAAATCACAACAGAATCGTTGTTCAAAAAGTTCAAAACTTACGATAGTATTTCCTATTTCGACCATAATATTTTAGACTTTTAGTAGCGAGTAGCGAGATATGAGACTTCACTCGCTTCGCTCGTTATTACATAATTTGCAAAGTTAGCAAAAATTTCTCAACTCTCAATTCTCAATTCTCAATTATTTTTTGTATCTTTGTAACGAAATTTAAGAATTATGCACGAATTACAATTATCTTTAACTCCAAAAGAGGCTGCTATACCAGAATTGCTAAAAAGTGTAGTGGCTAAAAAGTTGAATGTCAAAGAATCGACTATAAATCACATACAGGTAGTAAAAAAATCTATCGACTCGCGTGGCAAATTTCCTATCGTGCTGCTCAAAGTGCGCGCTTTTGTGGGTAAGAAACCTGACTATCAATATGAGAACGTATTTAAGTACGACAACGTAGCAAATGGGCGTGAGGTGGTGGTTGTAGGCTCCGGTCCTGCAGGTTTATTCGCCGCATTGCGTCTTATTGAATACGGATTGAAACCTATTGTACTAGAGCGTGGTAAAGAGGTGCTCGACAGAAAAAAAGATATTGCGCAACTCAATCGCAATGTTGCTCTCAACGTAGAAAGCAACTACTGCTTCGGCGAAGGCGGTGCAGGCACATTCTCAGACGGAAAACTCTACACTCGCTCGAAAAAACGTGGTAATACACAACGCATA
>JAZOMI010000010.1:0-7321 GCA_045653825.1 Candidatus Aphodosoma sp.
TGTATAAGAGAAGAAACCATCATGACCTGCTACGGCTGTCATTGCGACTCCTGGCCATTCTGCATTAGCTCCTCCTGAATTCCAACAATAAACATTTACTTTTGACCATTTTGTATCTGTATTATCAAAATAAACTGTATAAGTTGTTGGATCTGGATCTGGTTCTGGGTCCGGAGTAGGGTCTGGTTCTTCACCTGGATCTGTTGTTTGTTGTTTAATTGCATTTACTTCTATGTTTTTACTTGAAAGTGTAAAAGTAAATGTAATATCGTATGTACCTGCTTCTGAAATTTCATACGATGCATCTTTTCCATCTTTACCCCAAGAATTATCCCAAGCATGATCCATGCATACTTTAAATTCTATCGTTGTAGAAGCTGCAAAAACAAAATCTTCATAAGTTTTACTCCATGTACCATCACCATTATCTGCAAGGTCATTTAATGTATTTGCAGGATCCCATTCTGTTCCAAATAAAGTTGCATTATTTCCTGCTAAAGTATATGTATGAACAACAGGTGTATATGTTGACCAAGAACCATCATTAGCGTCCCATCCTGTAACTGTATACATATTTTTTCCATCAGTAGGAATAGTCAAATCTCCTGTTTGATTCCATTTGCCATTATCCCAAGAAATTGATGTATTTGCAGGATTCATACGTACAAAAATACATCCTGTTGAACCTGAAGGTACTTCAACAGAATACAAACCAGTTTCGCCTTCAACTTTAGTCATTTTCACATCCTTATCTCCATTCCCCCAAAAATGAACCCAGAACCAAGCACCTCCTTGATCCCAAACCGAACTTGACGATTTCATATAAATCGTCTGCGGTATAGCCGCAAACGCAGTCATTGAAATTAACAATGCTGCAAGAAAAAGAGTAATTTTTTTCATAATTGATAAAATTGATAAATATTTTGTTAATAATTTTTAAAAAAACAAGATAAGAGATTTACCTTGGCACAAGACATCACAAATATACAACAAAAAATTCACACCCTCCAATTTTTAACAATATTTAACATGAATTTTTACATAATAAAGGATATAAGTCAAATTTTATGTTATAAATCAAATTTATCTGAAATTGATAAAATTAATCTTACCAATAGAGTCATTAATACAAAAAATCCTAATGACGTGAATCATCAGGATTTTTTGTACCCCCGCCGAGAATCGAACTCGGATCTACGGTTTAGGAAACCGCTATTCTATCCGTTGAACTACAAGGGCAATTTCAATGAGGAATGAGGAATGAGTAGTTATTAACGATAAAATCATTCCGTTAATCACTAATAACTAATCACTACTAACTATTTTTAGTGTCTGCCTTTTGAATTTGACTTCATTTGTTTTGCTTGTTGCTCACGAAGGGCTTGTTGTTGTGCTTTTTGTGCTTCTTCAAGACGTTGCATGAAAGCAGATTTCTTTTGTGGTTTTGCTTTGTTTTTCTCGAGTTGAGCAAGTACTTTTTTGTCGTCAACAAACAAACGGAACAAATATGTTTGAATGATTGTAATCAAAAGTGATACGAAATAGTAGTATGAAAGACCTGACGCATAGTTGTTGAACATAAACATGAACATGATTGGCATGAGGTACATCATCCATTTCATCATACCAGCACCAGGTTGGTCGCCAGCACCTGTTGTCGCCATATTGATTTTAGTGTAAATGATGTTTGTTACAGTCATCAAAAGGCAGAACAATGAGATGTGATTTCCGAAATATGGTGTAATGAGCGGAATATAAGTATTCCAAGAGATGATTGCATCATAAGACGAAAGGTCGTCAGCCCAAAGGAATGATTGTCCACGAAGTTCGAATGCTGTAGGGAAGAAGCTAAACATTGCAAACAAAATCGGCATTTGGAACAACATTGGTAAACATCCACTCATAGGACTCACACCTACTTTTTGATAAAGAGCCATTGTTGCTTGTTGACGTTCCATTGCTTTTTCAGCAGGAATACGAGCATTGATTTCTTCGATTTGAGGGCGAAGTACACGCATTTTAGCCGACGACATATATGATTTGAATGTGAATGGAAGTATCACCAATTTAATAATAATAGTCAACAAAAGAATGATAATACCATAGCTTGCAATGTATTTGCTCAAAAAATTAAACACAGGTATAATAACACCTGTTGAAATCCAACGGAAAATCGACCAACCCATAGGAATAATGTGTTGAAGACGAAGTTTGTCGTCACCAGAGAGGTCTTTGTCATACGATTTCAACACTTTATATTGGTTAGGACCATAATAAGTATGAAATTTAGTAGAACGAACTCCATTAGGATCAAATGCCACAGTTGCCTCCATTTTATGCTTTTTGATAAACTCCGAACGCTCTGGCATCAATTCACTCTCTACATTGGCAGCTGTAAATGCATCGTCAGCAATCATGATTGTACTAAAGAAATGGTCTTTGAAAGCAATCCAACGCACTTTACCAGCAAGTTTTTCCGAATCATTTTTCAATTCAGAGAGGCGTTCCATATCGTCTGACACATATTTATAATTAAGTGTAGCATAACGAGATTCGAATTTACGACCTTTCTCGTTTTGACGAATAAGCGATTGCCATTGCATGTCGAGCGACGATGTATTTGGAGAGAGAATGCGACCCATATTATGTGCCTTAATCTCCATCTCGGTCATATAATCGTCGTTTGGAATTGTATAGACAAAGTCCAAATAACTTTCAGCATCCACCGCAAGACGCATTGTTACAATCTGAGCATCAGCCGTTTTATCAACTGTTGGCTGAAAGAAAAGGCTTTTAGTGTTAAGTACACGATTGTCGTTGGTGAAAAGTGTGAAGCCTAACGATGCATCTCCATCGGCAAATAGCATGAGTGGGAGCGAATCGTAACGTTGATAATTCTTCATTTCAGCAGCACACACACGACCACCTTTGTTAGAGAAAGTTAGACGAAGATAGTCATTTTCAATAACAAAATGCTCCTCTACGCCAACGCCTGCATTTGCAAATTGTCCGAAAGTTCTTTCGAGACGAGTAGAATCGAGAGTCATTTCGCCAATAGCGGCAAGCGAATCAGCCGTTGCTTGCTCACGTTCGAGCTCTAATTGAGCAAGATATGCAGCTTCGTTGGCTGCGGCAATAGAGTCGCGCACATGTTGACGACGTGCCAATTCTTCTTTACTTGGTTGGTTCAACCAACTGAAGCCGAAAATTACGGCCATTATTAGGACTAAGCCTATGACGGTGTTTTTATCCATTTTTTTTAAGTTGAAAGTTTTTCGCTTCGCTCAAGATTCTTGCTTTGCTCGGCAATTAGAGTAAACTCTATTGCTCTCGCTTATCGCAAGAATTGAAAGTTTTTCGCTTCGCTCAAGATTTTTGCTTTGCTCGGCAATTAGAGTAAACTCTATTGCTCTCGCTTATCGCAAGAATTGAAAGTTGAAAATTAATTGTTTTCAATCAAAACTTTTCTCTTATTTACAATTCTACAAAATAGGATGCAAAGTTACAAAAAATTATTGAGATGTGCAAGAGAGGATTTTAGGTGTTGTATTATTCACAAATCGACAAAAAAGAGACGCAAAATATTGCGTCTCTACTATAATTATACGATGTGAATAGACCACTAAATTATTTATTAGCAGCAGCTTTTACAAATTGAAGGAATAATGGGTGTGGGTTAAGCACTGTACTTGAATACTCTGGGTGGAATTGTACACCAACATACCATGGGTGTGTTGGTACTTCAATGATTTCACCAAGTTGTGTATCTGGATTCACACCAGAAACTATCATGCCATTTGCTTCAAATTCCGCTTTGTAGTGATTATTGAATTCAAGACGATGACGGTGACGTTCTTGAATAAATTCTTTGCCATAGATTTCAGCGGCACGTGTGCCAGCTTTAATCTTACAAGCGTATGCACCAAGACGCATAGAACCACCTTTGTCGAGGTGAGTTTTTTGCTCTTCCATCATATCAATCACTTTGTGTTTTGCGTTAGGATTGATTTCTACAGTATGAGCATCTTGATAACCTAATACGTTACGAGCAAACTCAATAGCCATCACTTGCATACCATAACAGATACCGAGTGTAGGAATATTGTTTTCGCGAGTATAGCGAGCAGAGATGATTTTACCTTCGATACCACGTTCGCCAAAACCTGGAGCGATGAGCACGCCATCATAACCTTTGAGTGTAGCCTCAACATTTTCTTCTGTGATATCATCAGAAAGAAGAAGGTCGAGTTTGAGTTTGCGGTCGTTATAAGCCGATGCGTGAATGAGCGATTCTATAATTGATTTATAAGCATCTGGGAGGCGAACATATTTACCTACAAGAGCAATTTTCACCTCTTTTTCTGCAGTTTTGAGCTTATTTAGGAAGAAGTTCCATTGATCCATATCTGCAATAGTATCTTCTGGGTTGATGCCAAGACGTTTGAGAACTACACGGTCTAGACCTTCTTGTTGCATACGAACAGGCACTTCGTAGATAGTTTTCACATCGGCACTTTCGATAACCGCTTCTGGATCAACGTTACAGAAAAGGGCAACTTTTTTGCGAACTTCAGGAGTGATTGGATGTTCAGCACGAAGAACAAGCACATCTGGTTGAACGCCCTCTTGTTGCAACTCTTTCACAGAGTGTTGAGTTGGTTTAGTTTTAAGTTCGCCAGCAGCAGCCACGTATGGCACGTAAGTGAGGTGAATACAAAGGCAATCGCTACCGAGCTCCCAACGAAGTTGACGCACACTTTCGATATATGGCAATGACTCAATATCGCCTACAGTACCACCAATTTCAGTGATTACAAAGTCGAAATTACCAGTATTACCAAGTTGTTTTACGTTGCGTTTGATTTCATCTGTGATATGAGGAATCACCTGAACTGTTTTGCCCAAGAAATCACCGCGACGCTCGCGAGTAATCACATTTTGATATATACGACCAGATGTCACATTATTGGCTTTAGACGAAGGAACATTAAGGAAACGTTCGTAGTGACCGAGGTCAAGGTCTGCCTCATGCCCGTCGTTTGTAACATAGCATTCGCCATGTTCATAAGGGTTAAGTGTACCTGGGTCAATATTGATATATGGGTCGAGTTTTTGATTAGTAACTCGATAACCACGAGCTTGAAGCAATTTGCCAAGCGATGCTGCAATGATACCTTTACCAAGCGATGATGTAACGCCACCGGTAACGAAAATGTACTTTGTTGCCATAATTTATTCAATGCACAATGCACAATGCACAATGCAAAATCTACTTTACACGGTGCATGGTGTACAATTATAAATCTAATTAAAGCGCAAAGATACAAAAAAAAGTTGATAGTTAATAGATGTAAAATGATTTTTTTATTGTGAGTTTCATTTTTTTATTTTTTGCATTGCAATATATCTATTTTTTAGTAACTTTGCGAATAATAAAAAAACGATAATCGTTACCAACTAATAACTGATTAATATGATTTCATATAACACTGAAAACGTGAAAATGCCGAAACTCGGCAAACGCGAAACTAATGCTTGGATTAAAGCTGTGGCTGCGAAATATGGCAAAAAGGTAGGCGAAGTGGCTTACATCTTTTGTGACGACCCAAAGATTCTTGAAGTAAATAATGAGTATCTTGGTCATGATTATTTCACTGACATCATCACTTTCGACTATTGCGAAGGGGATGTGTTGAATGGGGATATTTTTATCTCGTTGGACACTGTAGCAAGTAATGCTGAGGAGTTTGGCGTATCATTTGACAACGAACTACATCGCGTACTCATTCATGGCATTTTGCACCTTTGCGGACAAGACGACCAAACGCCTGAACTCCGTGCCGAGATGATTGCGAAGGAAAATGACGCATTAAAATTGAGAATGGAAAATTGAAAATTGAGAAATACCATCCGGATATATTCTCTCTCAGATTTACATTATCACACAAAACATTCAATTCTCAATTCTCAACTCTCAATTCTCAATTCCCTTGCGTGCAATAGTCTTGACATCGACCTTGTATAGCGACAATAGCTATATGCTCAATTTGTTTACTGACGAGTTGGGCTATGTGTCTGTATCTGTTAAAGTTGGCAAACGCAGTAAGGTGAGATTGTCGCACATTCAACCTCTCACTCTGCTATCAGTAGAGTTGCATGGACGACCTTCGCAACAGGTGATGCATGTGACAGAATGCGTGGCTCTACCTGGATGCGAATCAATAGCAACCGACCCAGCCAAAATGCTTACTGCACAATTCCTTGCCGAGTTCTTAAACCACACTCTACGACAAGTACAAAGCGACTTAGGGCTATTCAATTTCATTTTCGATTCAATACGTCGCTACAATTCGATAGTGCGTGGCGTTGCCAATTTCCACTTGATATTTTTAGTGAAACTAACTCACTACATGGGCTTTTTTCCAAATCTCGAAGGGTTAGATTCAGGAGTTTGCTTCGACTTGGAGAATGGATGTTTTGTACGCCGATTGCCTCTACACAACAACTATTTGCTACCCAACGACACTATGGCGTTTGTCCATCTGTTGCGTTTAGACTACGACACTATGTATCTCTTCGACGTCAATCGCCAACAACGCAACCAAATCATCGACTACATAATCAAATATTATAAACTACACATGGCAGAATTCGGCGAACTGCGCTCGCTGGATGTTCTGCGTGAACTTTGATTTTTTTAGTTTTAACATAAGTACAAATTTTTTTCTTTTTAACAGAAGTACATAATTAAATTTGTAGGACGATTGGGGTTGTGCGTACTTGAATTGTTTTTGCAGGTTGACTTTGTTTTTTTTAAGTACATGCCTTAAATCATAAAATATTATCAAACTAGTTAATCATAAGGCTTGTACTTGAAAAAGAATTTATCCTCACACAACTATGAAATAAGAGCAACAACTTGTAAACATAAAATATGTACTTATGTTAGAAATCAATCTATAAAATTATGGCATTACCTACAAATTTAGGAACAGAATCGATTGGGCGATTGTTGCGACAATATGCTGTGCCTGCGATTGTTGCAATGACGGCATCGTCGTTATATAATATGATTGACAGCATCTTTATTGGTCAAGGTGTGGGTCCACTGGCTATATCGGGATTGGCAGTTACATTCCCATTTATGAACTTGGCGGCAGCGTTTGGCGCATTGGTCGGAGTGGGTGCAAGTACGATTGTGTCGGTGAAATTGGGGCAAAAAGATTATGCTTCGGCTCGCAAGGCGTTGGGCAATGTGGTGGCTCTGAATATCATTATCGGAGTGGTGTTTATGGCAGTATCGTTGTTGTTTCTTGACAAG
>JAZOMI010000011.1:0-4290 GCA_045653825.1 Candidatus Aphodosoma sp.
TAAAACAACAAAGAAATCCCCAATTATATTTTCAATTTAGATTCTTTTTGTACCTTTGTAGCGTCAAGAGTTATCACATTGGAGTAAAGTAATGAAGAACTCAGAAATACGAACGGTTGCTATCTCGTTACCCAATTTTCAAGCAATCCGACCAACCGATTTATTCTAAGCGAGTTATCTTTTCTTGCCAAAGTTACGAAAAAACCACGAATAATCACACAAACATCAAACAAATCAGTGTGCTTATTGTTTTGTCAAAACAACCACTGTATTGTTATAAGCTGCCGATGCATCAATAAGTTCAAGGAATTCATCCCAGTTACTTACTTGCTCAAAATAGCGGATATATCTTTCATTAATTTTGAGCGTTAATTCATTGTCTTTTACTCTTGCTTGTGCAATAAATGCGCCACATTTAGTTGTGACTGATTTATTAAGCAATTCTACACTCTCATCGGTTATAGTATAACCTTGTGGAATTTCTAATGTTATTGTATAGCGATACTGATTAGGACAATTACGAAATATATGTGATTGTCTATTCCGTTCTTCGCCTTCTACCTTACTTTGTTCTCCAATTAATTTACCGAGAGATATTATTAAATCATTTCCAGCACGTTTTACAAGTCCATCTACCTCACAAGCCATTTCATAATCAACAGTAGGGCTATTGGGTGTAGCGCCAATTGATGATATTTTATAGTTTTTAATTACCGACGGCGTAACACCAAGCATTGTTTCTGCTTCCTCTTTGAAAAGCTCTTGCATTTTCTCTTTAATCTCAACCGAATCAATTTTCAATTTTGCACGCCATTTTTGAGGAATTTCGAGATAGTTTTCAGCGGCACGCATCCAGGCATTTTTATCAACAAGAGGAGAAGCAATTGTTTTCATTGCCCCTTTAATTGTCATGTTTCGACAAATATTTAGAACATTTTCATCATTTTCGTTAAATGAAACTTTAACATCTGATATTACCGCATTGTCAGATGCACGAGAAGATGGCAGTATTATTATTTTGGCTTGTTGTTTATTATAATCTTCATCATTACATTTAAAAATCGCACCAGTTTCGCCAAAGTATTCTCCTGGCAATTCACCTGGCAAGAATACAAGGTCGCCAGTAACAAAATAGCATGAATCACCGATAACGCTTATATAATCGGGTTCTTGCCAACTTAAAATCATTGGCAATGGGACCTCATTTCTTGAATTTGTAACTCCAACATTTACATCATCTTTTATCCCCAATTTTTTCAATACCTGAGCAAAATATAATGGCATTGTCATTGACGAATGTGACTTATCATCACGCAATCCCGAATAAAATGTTGCCACCCAAGCTGCATCTATAATCTGACGACGAGTAGCCTCAGGATGCATTTTTTTATAATTTTCCGCATAGTCTATCGCATCTAAAACAATATCTTTTGTAAGGACTTCAGTCATATCGGTCAAGACATTAGAAATATCTTGATAATAGGAGTTAGCTGGCAATCCACAATACACACCTATACGTGCACTTTTGGGTTTATACACCAACGATCCTCGTTGATTATTCATTATATACATCTTAATAAATGGAAATTGTCGTTTAGGCGACATCCAATTACCCGATTCTCGTTTCGGGATATTGACTGCTTCAACGCCTAATATACGTGTTTGATCCTTTGCAATAAAACCTGTCAACAATGGGGCACCATTATAATTGCGATATTCAACAGTCAATTCAGGATCTATGCTACAATGGATTTTGTAAAACATCATTGGATATTGACGAGAAAACGAAAATACCAATGGGTCTAAATCAAATTCATCAAGCCACACCTCATCATAATAGAAATACTCCAACACATCGCCTGGTTCAAGCCCAGGGATAGCCACAATTCGCTCTACATTTTTTTCTTTTTTGCCCTCTTTTACATCAAAAGCGTTTCTGCAATCTACATCTATAACATCGCCATTAGGTTTGATTACTCGTGCGCCAAATGCTGATGATGTATATTGATAAGAATAGCCACTTATTTCTTCTTCTCCATCAACCGACATATCGAATTCAGAATAATCCTCAACAGCTTTTTTGTCATTGAGTTTAATCATTACTCTTGATATTGACTTCATGTCAATCGCGCTGGTATAGGCCTTTCCATAATGCGAATATTTATTAACATTGAGTTGTTGCACTCGTTTCACTTCAACATTGCGATATGCCGCAATTATTACTGCCGACTCATTACCATATAAACTATCAGGGATTTCCGTTTTCGCATTAAAATCCGACAATTCCAATCCCCACACCTTTTCAGCTGCTTTTCTAAAAAACTTTGCATCATATTTAGCCGACATCGAAAATACCGATACTAATATAATCGCAATAGTTGTCAAAATATTTTTTTTCATGACCGATATCTATTTAAGTGTTAATACTATTTGTTCCCTATTTTTTTGATTAAACTCTCTCACTAATTTATTCCAAGTTAATGCATCACTAAGTGCAATCGTTATATTCTTCAACTCAACATACGCACTGCACTTTATCAATTCGCCCTCCATATCATAAACGATTGATGCACTAAACCACTCGTTATTGACCTCATATTTTTCGGGAAGTGATTCCACTTTATACCCCTCTGGCACCTCTATCAATACCTCATTCTCACATCTATTACGATAAGGCAATAATATATCACGTTTGCGAGTTTTCAAATCATATACATTTAACAAATGACTTCGCAAAGGCATTAAATCTACATATATTTTCCCATTTACAATATTACATGCATCTATTTCATCAACCTGAGCTGATATTTGCACTGAATCAGATTGTGTAGAATACCCCTCAATCTTTTCATTATCTACATTTACGTTAACTTTAGGATGAACAACAATTTTTGATAATAAATCTGCTTGATTTGATGCATCTACATCATGATATGTAGCACACATTGCCATTTTATCAATCCCTTTTAGAGTGCGACTTATTTCGCCTACCAAACTATTGTTTACTATCCGATAAGTAGCAATGGTCTTATCCAAATTCATATTCGGAGATTGAATAGGCACAGTTTTCAATAAATAACTATCCCCGTTTTCAATCATTGCCTCTCGCCCTTGGATTGAAGAATGATAAATTCCTAATGGAAGATATGATGCTGTGCCATCAAGATATAATATCGAATCTCCTTTAACAACTGCACATATCATGTGATTACCCGATGCCAATGTTGGCACTTCGCTCCATGTCGCTCCAACGTCATTTGTCCCAATCCACACCAATCGAGCATCAAAACCCACTGCAATTAGCATCTGTTTCAACAACATTGACTTGCCCTTACAATCGCCATAACGTTTTCGCAACACCTCACTTGCGAGATCGGGGCGTGTTCCGTATTCTCCATGTTCTACTGCGATGTATCTTATTCTGTCTTGTACCCACGCTAAAATATTTCTTATTTTTTCTTCTTCATTAGCACAATCCGATGTAATTTCCACAGCTTGAGCTTTTACCTTTTCTAATGCTAAATCTTGCGTAGTTGTTAATCCATGAAGGTGTTGATATAAGTCGCCCAATGTAGGGTATTGCCCAATAATATAAATTCGTGGAATAACTGTTGACGCCTCGGGGCAGTCCTCCTCTTCTTTTGGGGCATTCATTTCGGTCATTTCATACACATATATTTTAGCACCCTTTTTACCATCTTCTATTCGTCGAGAGATATTGGAGGTAAACGATTTCTCCACAATCTTAATTTTATCAACTAAAGATTGTGGCACCTCAATTTTTACAGTTTTTGACTTTACATCATGAATCTCGGGGAAACACACCTCTGCAAAATGTTCTGCTTTTGTATATGTTTTTTCAAAAACTGCCTTTACTGGTTTCCCGACTTTTTTGATCGGAACAACAATGAAACACACCTTTGAATCGTTGTAAAAAATATCTTCGGGAATCCAATGGCGATACTCTGCCGAGGCTCCTGGTGCCGAGGCTTTATTTATTTTAGTATAATCGTCATAAAATTCAAGAGCCAATGCATGCCCTTCGGTGCGTGTTGCCTCAAAACATATCTCTTTGCATGATTTTACTTCCGATATCGCCTTCCCATCTTTTGTTGCTTTAATTTTGTAGTACTCCTCACAAGAGGAAATTACTATATTGGCATCTGAGGCATAGACTTCTTGTGAAATCATCGCAATAATTAGTATGATACAAAATTTCCAAATTAGCCTTAGCATAATGTTTTTTCAATTAGTATGATTTCAAATACAAACTTATACAAATTACCTCTA
>JAZOMI010000012.1:0-56425 GCA_045653825.1 Candidatus Aphodosoma sp.
CTTCATCGGTGCAAGCCGCGAAGCTAAATTCGGTCACCAAGTGCTCTGCGGTCTTGGCGGTATCTTCATCGAAGTATTGAAAGACGTACAAGCTTCTCTCGCTCCAATTGGTCTTGCCGAAGCTCACTCTATGATCGAACGTCTCCGTGGTTACAAAATTATCAAAGGCGTACGCGGTCAAGAGCCTGTAAACGAAGACCTCTTTGCAGAAGCAGTTACTCGTATCTCTGCTCTTGTTAAAGCTGCTCCAGAAATCGCAGAAATGGACCTCAACCCACTCCTCGGCTCAGCAAATGCCGTAGTAGCAGTTGATGCCCGCATCCGCATTGAAAAATAATAGATACAACTGAAATAAAAATGACTAGTTTTAGGCAGCCTAAAACTAGTCATTTTTTTTATGCTTAAAAACACAATGAGAGAGTGCACAGAGGGAACTTTACAAGTTTTTTATTAGAGCGAAATATGAGAAAAGGATTACTATTTTTTATTTTGCTTTCAACTTAAACAGTTCAATCAACGAAGCTTGATGAGCTATTATTTGATAATTATCTTGTCGTACATCAATATCATCAACACATTGCTTAAATCTTAGAATAGATTTTAAGAATGAATCATCGGAAGAAAACTTTCGAGTCTCATAATCTTGATTTTTCTTTATTGTATAAGTAGGAACAAAGCCAACAGGAGCGGTCAATATTCGATTAGAGGTTATAGTACCCTTACTACCCCAAACTTCAATATCACAACGATAGTCATTATCCATTCCAAAAGCCAACTGAGCAATATCACCTCTATCATTTACCATAGTAGCAGCCCCAAACATATCGATTTCAAAATCTGGCACATAATTCAAATGAGATGTTGTAATTCGTGCTGTTTTTCCCAACAAAAGAGATGCATACTTCAATGTATATCCCGCCACATCATACAACACACCACCACCTAATCGCTTATTATACCTAAAATCTCCAACTTGACGACGAGGGAACCCAAATGTTACACGATATAATCTTACATCACCGATTTCGCCCGACTTAACAATATTATTCAATTCTTCTATTTGTTTATGAAAAACAAACATATAATTCTCATGCAATGCTAGACCATTCTGTTCGGCTAAACCAATCAAATCAAGAGTATCAGACTCTGTTGTTGTAAATGGTTTTTCTAGATAAACATGTTTCCCTTTACCTAATGCCAATTTCGCCCATTTATAATGCAAAGCTGGAGGCAAAGGAATATATACAGCATCAATATCCTCTAAATCTAACAACGCTTCATAGCCATTAATGATACGACCACCATAATCATTTATAAAATTAGTAGCCTTCGTAAATTCTATAGATTGTTGATTGTCAATTATATCCTTTGCAATAGCACTACAATCACCAAACCACTCCTCTGGGCTAGCAATAGCAATAGCTACAAATTCCAAATCCGAAGATAACTGCTTCAATGCAGGCATAAATCTGCGATATGCAATTTCTGAAGGAGAAAGTATTCCTAAACGTATCATAATCAATAAAAACTAATAGCAGACAAAAGACTTCGTGCCGCAATATTTAAATAATTATTATAAGTAACAAATGAAAGTATTTGATTCAATGTCATCCAACAATAATTCCCGTCAACTTCGATAGGAAAATCTTCGCCCACCTCAACTATAATATTAAGATTCTGCTCTTTATAGAACCGACCACCTTCCTCACTTTGATAACTAGAATACCAAATATCCTCTTCTTTTGCATTCAAAAACAACTCTAAATAAGGTATCTCATACTCATTATACCCTTTACGATAATTTCCCGTAAGACATTGAACTGTAGGAGCTAACTCCACAACATCAAAATTACCTGCCTCTAATTTAGCTTGCACCAAAAAATGATAAATTCCATTGATTTTCTTAACAATGAATCCCATTATACCCTCTTGTGCTGGCTGAATCATTGGTTGACACCAACTTACGACCTCACGATTACCAATCTCTACATTTACACCAATAACCTTAAAATATTTATCATTCTCATGTCGAATGACATTCCCATCATAAATCCAGTTCCGTATTTCAGAAACACCTATTTTATCAACATTAAGTTCGTATTTAAACTTCAAATTCGTAATCCAATGAATTATAGATTGCAAATCATTCAAATGATTGTCGTTACTCAATACAGAATACAAAAATGAGTCTGATTTCACAGTTTTATTCCCTACACTATTTTTTACTACAGACAGCAAACGTAATGTAGCCTCTGAATAATCACCATATTTAATGCAAGAAATAACAGTACGAGCATCCATATTCACTATATTGGGATAGCGCAACAACTCTTTGATTTGACCTAATGATACCCATATAAAATTGTTATACACTTCCAAATCTTCATTTTCTGGCACTTCAACGATAATATTACGATTACGTTTATGTAAGAAACGCGCTCCTTGTTCTGATTGTAACTGATCAACCAAAACATAAACATTTTTTTCACCAGTAAAATATTCTAAATATAAAGGTTTTTTTCCTTTATGAACACAAGTATAATTACTACGTGTAGCTTGTAACGTAGGCGACAATTGCACCAAATTAATATTACCAGGTTCAATCTTTGCCTGCATCAAGAAATGAAAAACTCCATTAAATTTTTTAACAATAAAACCTAATATACCAATCTCTGGTTGATTGATAATTGGCTGATCCCATTCCGATACATTACGATAATTTGTCGATATACGAATACCATCTATACTAAAAAATTTACCAGACGAATGCGTCAATCTATCGTTAGTAAATTGCCACATCGATAAATTTTCAATCGGAATTTGTGTGATATTACTAACAACCTCATCATTTTGTTGTTTCATCCATTCCAACACTTTATCTGTTGAAATAAAACAACCTTGATGCAAAGCCGACACCAAAAAATCTAATTGAATATCATCTACTTTACGTCTATGCATAATCACAAATCCTGTGTAAAATCTTTTAAACTTTTATAACAATCTATTGAAATTAAACTCTTTATTTTTGAATCATCAAAATATGTATGACCTGACTCTATACGCAAATCACGATAAGGCCACTCTGTTGCAACAACCTCGACATTATATTTATTTGCAATAATAGTAGCTGCTTCATATAACGACATAGTTTCACCTCCTATGTTATAAATCTCACCATCCGATTCTCTCTGCAATGAACATTCTACTATTTGATGACAAATGTCCTTTATGTGGGTAAATGTTCTTTTTATATTTCCACCGCCATAAAGTGTTATATTCTTACCCGACTTAGCTTGACGTAAAAAAAATCCAATCGTACCAAATGAATAATCATTAGATACAAAATTGCCGTATGGAATACATATACGAAATACCGTATAAGGAATGTCAAAACTCTGATAATAGGCATTTAACAATCCTTCGCAAGCCAATTTATTTACAGCATATATCGTCTTAGTCTCTTTAGAATCATCTTCCCTCAATGGTCTATCACTTCCTTTGTAAACCAATCTACTTGAAGGAAATATCACTTTAGGGCGATATTTAGACTCTCGTATTGCATTTAACAAATTTGCAAGACCTAACTCATTGATAACAATATATTTCTCTGCATTATCAAACCCTGCATAAGTGCCTGTTAATCCAGCAAAAAGAAAAATATAATCAACACTAAAATCTATCTTGCTCAGTTCTTCTGTCTTGGTTAAATCAACCATACAATAATCAATATCACTACAATCTACAACATCATAACATAATGGTCTAATCCCAATTGAACGTAAATACTCAACAATATGACTTCCGATATAACCTTTAGAGCCAATTACAGCACAAGTGAAATTATTCATATATCATTGCTTTATTAAATCATTTAATACACTAATCCATCGCTCTACTACAGCTTCAGTACTGAATCTATCATACACATTCTGTCCTAATTGAGCCATCTTCATTCGCTTCGTTTCATCCAACATCAATGTTTTCAATTTTGCAACATAATCTTCTATATCTCCACTTTTCGCTATCATACCACTATTACAATCATCAATTATATCATAAACAGCACCATAACTATCCACCGAAATAGGCACAACAGCATATTGCATTGCATCTAGTACTACCATTGGCAACCCTTCGAAATAAGATGTCTTTGCATAAATACTAGATTGCTTATATAATTCACGAGGATCACATGCTCCACGAAACTCTACCCGTTGTAAATTCTTCTTTTTTGCATAATCTAAAACATACTGTTCATCTTGTCCATAACCAACCAATATCAACTTCCACTCTTGCAAGCGTAGATCGTTCTCAATCTCACACCAAACATCTAATAAATAAGTTTGTCCCTTATGTGCTACATCGTAACGACTAATATTTATAACATTTTTTCCTTTTTGCGATAAATCAACCATCTCTTCCGTCTTCTCAAATGACAAAGGATTAGGTATTGCCACAAACGACACATCTTTAACATCTAATTTCAATAATCGCTTGTAATCATCGATATACTTTTCGGCTAAAACAACAACCAAATCAGAATACAACGCAGACTTAAGTTTTTTTCTCAACAGAAACTCTAACAAAAAAGAGATACCACACTTATTAAATAATGTAGTGACAAAAGGTAATAAAATATCTGTTGTTTTTTCACCATTTCTCAATCTGCTCAAAGCTAAACGAAAAGGCATATTCGCTTTTAACTCAAAACCAGGCATATTATAAAAGCCATACACCAACTTACAACCAACCGACTGTGTTATAGCATATAGTTTTGACATATATGGCACAAAATTTCGCTTTTGAGACAACGCAGTTATAACAACATCTACCTTATTTTCAACAATAAAATCATTTATTTTTTCAAAGCATATCCCCCCCTCTAAATCTAAAACACCATCAAACGAGGAACTTTTACCTATATTCTTAAATCTAAACACAGCCTCATAACACCCTATCCCACGCTTCATAAATTCACGTGAAATAGTGTGAATCAATTTCTCCATTCCTCCTGCAATAGGCGAAATTTCAAAATCAGATACAAATAAAACATTCATAATTATAACTTACCGTAAAAAGAAAGTAGTTTAGGATAAACTCCTGTTCCATACCAATCAATCCGAACATTATCACCTAAACAATAAACAGAAGAAGAAAACAATGTTGCTGCAATTTTCACATTTGCACCTAACAAGGCTAATAATTCCATTGGAATTGGCTTACCAAATACAACACAATCAGAAAAATGTCTCTTATAATCTACTATATCCCGTGGATGAGGCTTGATCATCACTGTCATATTACGATAATTGTCTATCACTTGTCTATACACCTCCAAATGCTCTTCTTCTGTTAGAACTGCATCATCACACAAAGGCTGAGTCAACAGTAAAACATCAACATTTTGTAATAAATCAATATCTTCTCTCTCTATACCAAAGCAATTACAAATAAAAAGGCGTTTTTCTTCACTTGACACAGCCCAATGTTCTTCAAAAGAATTTATCTCATAAGCCAATTTATCAAACAAAATCGACTTATTCGCTTTTGTTAAAAGAACCCTTTTACATTGAGAATTGAAGCCAAACTTGAGAACCGACAATTGTCCGTATAATATCTTTTCAATTCGACCTGATAATGTTTTATTCGATTTATTGATTTTTTCCCATTCAACTTGACCTGGGTTCATCTGTATCGAAAAGAATTGCTGACTATCTGACAATAGCGTATATGAACGTCTTCCAATCAAACAAGATGCTATATACTGATGATCTTGAGCATAAATTTCAGCACTATTCAATTCGGGGTATTTTACTTTAGAAAAAAAAGCTAAAACCAATTTATTAAATCTACGCACCAACAAATCTAAACCAGACTTTTTATACGTATCAAAATATACAGAATTTGGAATATTATCAGCAATAGATTTAGGAATACCAGATCCTAGGAAATAACGAGTTTTACTCATTATAACATCCTCAGAATGGTATAATAAATATTGCATCAATGCATAAACATTAAGAGCAATACAGATATGTGAAAATTTAGATATTTTCATACAAGTTCATTTCTTTCACTAAATTACAAACTCTTTCATATTCATCCTTCCTCCCAATATCAATCCATGTACCATTTATAGGAAAACGTACCACTTTATAACCTTTCGAAATCAACAAATTTATTAAATCTGTTGTATTAAAAAAAGTATCTTTAGGAATAAATTTTAAAAATTCTCTTTTTATTAAATATATACCTGCATTTGCGTAATAATTATATGTTGGTTTTTCTAAAATACTCTTTACTCTATCTCCCTCTAACTCAAATATTCCAAATGGTACCGAAACATTGTAAGGAAATGCTGCGACTGACATATCTGCATTAGTTTCCTTAAAATGTAAATAAAAATCTTCAAAATTTATATTTGTAAAAAGATCACTATTCATTAACAAAATAGTGTCATTATGAAAATTATCAACATATAAAATCCCCCCTGCTGTTCCTAAAAATTTAGGTTCTTCTACAACATTTATCTTAACACCTAATTTAGGCTCCTCAAAATGAGCTATTAATTGTTCTTTCAGATAATTTACAGTTACATGAACATTTTTGACTCCAAATTTAATCAAACTCTCTACATTATAATCAATAATAGCCTTATCTCCAACTCTCAATAAGGGTTTCGGACAACTTTCTGTTAATGGACGCAATCGTTCACCTTTTCCTCCCGCCATTAACACGGCATCAATTGGTAAAATCGACTTATTATTCTTAACAATACAAATATCTATTATTGTTCTATTTTTATCTACCAATGGAACAACACTAATACTTTTATTTTTAATTTCTCTATATTTTAAGACATTATCCTCTCCTTCAAGTAAATAATACGGTTTTGCATTCATTATGTTAACCACCTTTTCATTTACACCTGCGCCACCAATCAATGCTCTTCGAATATCTCCATCAGTTACTGTTCCTAACAACTTGTATTTTTCATCAACGACAAATAAAGTCAACCCACTAGTAGAAACATCATTCAATGCAGTCAATGCCGTATATAAATCTGCTGTTTCTTGTATTAAATATTTAGAAAAATCAATCATATCTCTTATTTTTTTGTTGTAATATCATTTCTGCAATATTCCAATCATACATAGTATCTAAATCTAATGAACTTTCTTTATCCATAACGTACTTAATTTTACGCTTAAATTTAGACAAAATCTCTTTTTTTAAACTTTGTATATTTATAACATACACTGCTCCATTATATTCATAAACACGAGGTGCATCTTGTCGTCTGACAACATCTCCTTCTCCCTTTGACAAATGCAAAAAACCGTTATTATCTTCTTCAAATAAATTATAATATGGATTAACATCCGACTCAACTACACTCACTACCATATCAACACTATTGCTATACAATGCCATAGCATCCTTAACATGTCGTGATGTACGAAAAGGAGAAGTTGGTTGTAATAAAACTATTGCATCATAAAAAAAACCTCTAGTCTCATAATATTCAATAGCATGCAACAAAACTTCATAAGACCCCGAAGTATCAGTAGCTAAATAAAACGGACGAACAAAAGGCACATGCAAATTAAATTGATTTTCTACTATATCAATTATACTACTATCATCGGTTGTAACGCAAATATCTACATCTCTAAAAATAGAACGGGCAACATCTATCGTATAACCAATAAGTGGCTTACCCCTTAACTCCTTTATATTTTTACGAGGAATACCTTTACTTCCTCCTCTAGCTGGTATAATACACAAAAATTTCATATATCATAAAATTTCTTTACTATTCCTAAATCGCAATCTTTTATAACTCTAAAGATAGTATCTGCTGTACCTTTCTTATCATAAGGACTGATTGCTCTTTTAGAAATATTATAAAATTCATCAGATAAAACATATTCCAATCCTTTCTTTATCGACGCATAGTCATCATCACAACAAATAACACTATCTGCCATAATACGTCCTTTCTGTCGATCTCCTATATTCAAAGTTGGCACACCAAAACTAGGAACCTCAATAATCCCACTTGAAGAATTACCAACAACAGCCTTAACATAAGGTATAACAGAAAGATAACGACGTAATCCTAAAGAAGTAAAAATTTTCATTCTATTTTCATCTCTTTTTGCATATTCTATTATAGCTTTCCTTATCACATCACTTCCAGGATCTGAATTTGGCATAGTAAAAAGTATTTGATATTCTCTATAATCTTGTAAAGCTAATAAAAAGTCGTTAATAATCTGACATTCTTTACCTTTCAATGTAACAGGATGATAAGTTACTAAAATAGTAGGATTACCTAAATCTAGACCTAAATATTCATCAAGTTCAGATTTTGAAATTGGTACAACTTTATGTATATTCTCAACCCCTAATGCCCCTACATTAAATACTCTATCAGGAGATTCGCCTAATTGAATAACTCGCCTACGATATTCTTCTGTTGAAGTAAAATGCCAATAACTCATTTTTGTTATAGAATGCCTTATTGCATCATCAAAAGCACCTTCTGTTAATTCTCCTCCATGAATATGCGCTAAGGGTATATTATTTATCAACGCAACCAAAGCAACGATAAACATCTCATAACGATCGCCTAAAATAACTATAACATCAGGAGATAAACGCAAAATGGCAGCATTCATATCTTTTAATTCTACCGACATAGAATCCGCTAAAGAAACAATCTTTCCATCAAATTTTGGCATATACACTTTCTCGTCAATAGTAAAACCATCTTCTTCTATTTCCTTATAGGTATAACCAAATTCTGATAAAAGATGCATATTTGTTGCTACTATCTGCAACTGCATATCATGACTAGATTGTATTTTGGAAATCAAACCACGCAACAAGCCATATTCAGCTCTAGTCCCAGTAACAACACATATTTTTCTCATAATTCTATAAGTTCATCTAATAAATAATCTTGTTTTGCAATAGTACCAACCACTTCATTCCACAACATTGGCGACAAACCTCCTCCTGGTCGTTTTACCGTAATATTTTTGTCGGTTAATAAATCACCTTTTTTTATATTAACGGCAGCCACAATACTTTTGCGAGCAATAGAAACATTTTTTAATTCTGACTCTGACACATACTTTTCTGCACTTCCTAAAGCATTTTCAATATTTCGTATTGCTTTTACCATCTGTTTTAATTCATCTGGCGATAATGAAGCTTTATGATCTGGACCAACCATTGTTTTATCAATAGTAAAATGCTTTTCTATAACTTCTGCACCTAAAGCTACAGCTGCAATAGGGACTTCTATTCCCTCCGTATGATCTGAATATCCAACTCTAACCCCAAACTCCGACTTAATTGCATACATTGCTTTCAAATTAACATCTTTCATAGGTGTTGGATATTCTGTATTACAGTGCAAAATTATCAATTTGTCTTTATCCAAACCTCCATCCAACAATACTTTTACTGCCAATCTTATATCTTCCAAAGTCGACATTCCTGTAGATAAAATAGTCATCTGGTTATATTGAGCTATTTTATGGAGATATGGATAATTTGTAATTTCTCCAGATGGAATTTTCCATAAATCAAGTAACATAGACCCTAAAAATTCAACACTGTCCAAATCAAAGGCTGAAGACAAAAATTTAACACCCCTTTTGACACAATAATCCTTCAACAAATAATGATCCTCAATACTCAATTCTAAATTCTTCAACATTTTATACTGAGACATATCATCATCTCCAATATTTTTCATCTGATAATCTGCTTTTCTACAATTCTTAGAAACCAAATTTTCAGTTCTGTACGTCTGAAATTTCACATAATCAACACCCGCATCAGCCGCTATATCAATCAATTGATATGCTTTATCTATAGACCCATTATGATTAACTCCAGCCTCTGCTATTATTATTGTCTTTTTCATTTGTTTCTAAGCATTAAACGTGCGGGATTACCAGAATAAATACCTTCTATTATATGTGTTTTTCTCATTAGTGAACCTGCTGCAATAATACTATTTGCAGGAACACTAACCCCATTTGCCAATACACATCCACTACCAACAAAAGTATGTTCTCCGACAACACAATTACCATTCACCATTGCAGATGTGCTTATATGACAAAAATCACCAACTACAGCATCATGCTCTATGTTCGCAAATGTATTAATTATACAATTTATCCCTATTTTAGCATCTGCATTGACAACAGCATTATGCAATACTACAGTACCATCTCCAATCTCTGCGAATCTAGACACCTTAGACGAAGATGCTACTATAGTAGCCAATTTAGCATTGCATCTTAATAAACGCTCATAAATTTTAAAACGAATATTAGCATCCTTAATATGCCCCACCGTAATCACAAACTGCGCTTTATCAACATAAGATTCTATATCATCATCCGTTCCTATCACAGGATAACCTAAAATTGTAGAACCAACTTTATCTGGCATATCCAAGATACCAATTATTGTATATCCTAGTTCCTCGGCAACATTTATAACGGACTTACAATGTCCACCTCCGCCAATACATATTAATGGTAATGCTTTCATATTATTACTCCACTTGGAATATTTACTATTGTATCTGCAAAATACTTCGTATTAATCAATTCATCTGTTTGACAATACGCAAACATAGGCAAACGATTCATCAACTCCCATATTGGTCTGGTCATTACACCATTGCTATTTGTATATTCAAGAAACGCTTGTTGTATCTCTCGATTCTTCAACTGTACTGCTTGCAACCAATAGTTAGAACGAGAATCTATAGGCTCTGTTACAAATCTAATGTCCTCAAATTGAGCAAAAAAATCTTGATATAACTCTGCTGTATGACGTTTATTCAATACAAACTCCTCCAGATGCTCCATCTGCGCACAACCCAATGCAGCATTTATATTTGGCATTCTATAATTATAGCCTATATAGTCATGAACGAAATCCCAACGATGAGGGACTTTTGCTTGTGTTGTAATATGCTTTGCTAATGCGCCCATTTCTTCATCTCTAAACAACATCATTCCACCACCTCCAGTAGTTATCGTTTTATTTCCATTGAAACTAATCGCCCCAACTCGTCCAAAAGTACCAGTATGACGCCCTTTATAAAAACTACCAAGACTCTCTGCTGCATCTTCAACCAACTCAATATGATATTCTTCACACACTTGAAGAATTAAATCAATACGGCAAGGATGACCAAAAGTATGCATCGGCACACAAGCTTTAATTCTTCTACCTGTTATCTTATTAAAACATTCTTTTCCCTTCACCTTTGCATTTGTCGCCAACCAAACTCGCAATGCATCTGGAGATAAACCCATAGTCTCTTCATCTACATCCACAAACACAGGGTGTGCTCCAAGATAACTAATCGCATTACAAGTGGCAATAAAAGTTAAAGCTTGTGTAATAACCTCATCGTCACGTTCAACTCCAACCAATTTCATAGACATAAAAAGGGCATTTGTGCCATTCACACAAACTACTGCACGAGTTGCTCCTGTATATTTGGCAACCATATCCTCAAACCGATCAACGAACTTACCCACACTTGACACAAAAGTTGAATCTATACACTCATTCAAATATTTCTTTTCATTACCAATAAAACAAGGTGGATGTAAAGGTATAAATTCTTGTGTATGATAAATTTCATGTATTTTATCTGTTACCAAGCGAAATTGTTCCATAATAATTTACATCTTTTGATCTAGATTTTTTCCTTTTTCTTCATGCACAAAATTAGGCAGAAAATCTTGCATTACACCAACTATTTCTAATTTTGTAAACTCTTGTTTAGAAAACACTGCATTTAACTTACCAAAAAGTATCTCTATCTCTTCTTTAGGACGTGCTCCTATCGACTCAATCACACCCAACGATGCAAAACGCGACATATTTACTTGCTCTCCTTCGACAAAAAACTCTTCAAAATCTTTTTCGCCTGTTGTGTCGCTTTTAAAATATACTACTGGATATGTTCTATCTTCGAAGCTTCTATTTACAGCAAAAGCCTTTGCCTCTACATCATTTGCACAAAGACGAGGTTCATAACCCATTGATGCTAAAAACTTATCACATATCGAAGAAAATGTCATCATCTGCTCTTCTCCCAATTTCGGAAAAAAAATTTCACGATTTCTTCCTAAAATACACGCCAATAAACAAATCTGACCACTTTCGTCTGGCGACACAAAATAACGACGCACGTCATTGGGTGCTACAAGTGGTTGATTTTTCATCATACGGGCAATATAACCATCAAGCAACGAACCATTTGAAAATGCCACATTGGCAAATCGCGCTGTTGTGACTTTGAAATCAACCGAATATGCCATTATCATATCTTCCATAATACGTTTGCTCGCACCCATTACGTTAACAGGATTTGCTGCTTTGTCGGTAGAAACACAGAAGAAGTGTTTTGGCGGATATTGAGCCAACAAATCTAACAGACGACGTGCCTTAATAACATTATTTTCAAGCAATGCTTCAACCGAAAATTGATCTTTCTCACTACGCACATGCTTATGCGCAGAAAAATTAGCCACAATATCAAAACCGCCTTCGTTCACAAATATTTTTTCGAATATAGGATCTGCAAAATTAAGTGGATATGTACGATAATCCTCAGGAACATACATCCCATCTGTTGAACGAAGATCACGAGTAAGTTCAGTCAAACCATTCTCACTAATATCAACAACTACTAACGTTTTAGGACGAAATGGCAACAACGCACGAATATACGACGAACCTATAGTACCCGCACCACCAATAACACAAACGCGCTTACCCTCTATTTCTCTACAAAGTTCCTTTGCATTAGCTTCAATATCCTCCACAAACATACTCTTTGCTCGTAAAGTGATATGTTCTGATATAAACTTATTTATTTGTAACATTAATTTATTCTAATTCAATATTTATACATCCTCTTTAAACGTTATTTTTCGGTTTTGTTCTCAATTAAAATATCATACCAAAGTATTCAACCAAATACCTAAAAATCTATTATATACGATATAACCTTGAGATGTGTGATACACAATCTCTTTGTTCAATAAATACTCTAAGGCTTTATTTACACTACTACTTCCTTTTAACTTATATTTTTTTATAAAATCACCTGCGTTAATGGCTTTCACTATACCTTCTTTTGCTATAGCCCTCAATACAGCTGTTTGATTATCTGTCAATTTATCATACATCGCTTGAAATGCCTCTTTTTCTCTTTGTATAATACGAGATATAGCATTAGTCAAATCTTGCATGGTAATTACAGATTGAGAATCTGAATACAATAGATTCAATATATATTGTAAATACCACGTATGTCCATCAAATTGTTGATAAAGAGCATGAAATATATCTTCAGGCAATTCAATACTGTTCTTCATCATCCAGTGCGATGCAAAATCATAATAAGCACTTTCTTCTATTGAATATAGATTCATTTTCTCTGTACTTTGAAAAAAAGGACGTTTTGCAGAAGAAAAAATATCTAACATCAAATGTTGTTTGCTTCCCGAAAATATAAAATGTACATTAGGACAAAATTGGATATAACTACGCAATAATGCCTCTACATTTTTTTCTGGATATTCTAATATTTGCTGAAATTCATCAAACGCGATATAACACTCTTTTTTAGATTGAACTAAATAAGCAAATATTTGTTCTAAAGTTGTCTCTGCCTGTTCTGGTTGAAAATCCAACTCAACCTGAGGATTACCCGTAAATATATCTGTCGAAAAAGTTAATCGCAATCCTTGAAAAAATCGTTGAACAAAACCTTCTGCACGTTGCAACGGTGTATCCAATTTACCTACAACTGCCGATGCAAATGTTTTAACAAAACTTTCTAATGATTTTGTAGAAAATATATCAATATAAAAACATGCGACATCCTGCTCTGCCTGCAATTGATGAAAGACATTAAAAATCAATCCTGTCTTTCCCATACGGCGAGGACTCATTAATGTTATATTGCGCCCATTTTTCAATGCAGAAATCATATCTTTGGTCTCCTGCTTACGATCACAAAAATAGACTGGTTCTACATAACCATGAAGCAAAAAAGGATTACTTAATTCTTTCATATTTAATATATTATTCCAATTACACAAAAAATGCTACACAAAAAGTGTAATTTTTCATTGGCAGGTTTGAAGATTTTTTATTGGCGAGTTTGAAGATTTTTTATATATCCTCTTTAAACGTTATTTTCTTATTTTTTTCTTCTCCTAAAACTATATGTATTGATGTATTAGGCAAATTTTTATGAACTATACCACAATCGTCGGTTACTTGCATATTTTCATAGTTAAGAGCAATGTCGTAGGCTTCTGCAATAAGCGGAAGACGAAATGCCTGTGGTGTTTGTGCTCTCATAATGGTAGAACGAATAGGAATACGGGCTACGCATCCATTTTGCATTTCATAGACTGTATCAGTAGAAGGTATTGCAACAACTACGGCCTTATGCTCTTCTAATGCTTTGCATACATCTGCTATAATACGCTGACTAACAAATGGTCGCGCTGCATCATGCAACAATATATTTGATTCTATAAACTCTTGTTCCTCCAATTTTTCTTGATACAATCGTATAGCATTCACACTCGACTCCCAACGTTCTTTTCCTCCTGAAATAATGTGACGCACTTTTTTCCAATTATTAGTCTTCAACAACTTCTCTGCCTCACAAATATAATCGGGATGCATAACTATGCAAACTTCATCAACGCAATCTGCCTCATCAAAAGCATCTACCGAATGTTCGAGTATAGTCTTCCCATCGGCAAGTGGCAACAACTGCTTTGGCATATTACCACCCACTCTAGCACCTATTCCTCCAGCTAATACTACTGCTATATTATACATAAAAATTAAAATGGATCTTGTTTGAATTTTAAACGCAAAAGAGATGATAATATTTTAGGACAATGGGTAAATGCAAAATAGAGAAATTTTGTTTTAACGTCGTTCTTATAGTATCTATTTTTAGTTATCTCTATTTGCTGTTTTTGAGCTATATTTATCATTTGATTACATTGTTGAGCTATATTTTTAGGCTGATTTATTGCTTGAATCAACATTGGAATCAACAGTCCTTTTTTTAGGTAAAGGTAATCTATTTCGGATTTATACTTATCATACAAACCTTCACTTCTTAATCTGTCTATTAATGTATTATATAGAGCTTGTTTTTGTTGCGATTTGGTAGAATCAGAACGTTTTGATACACTATTCGATTGTATTCTGTAGTGATAACCTACTTTATCAACTATAGCGATACGAGTTGTGTGCATTACTATCATCCACCAAAAATAACTATCTTCTGAGAATTTAGCATTAGGGAATTTAATTTGTTTCGCTATTAAAAATTCTCTATTGTATATTCCTGTCCAAAAATAAGCTACTCCAGATACAAGCAGTTTTCGACGATTATCTTCAGTAAGTTGTCCGCTACTAATTTTCGGTGCAACGAGTAATTCTTTTCGTCCTGTAATATATTCTTTTTGAGGTAAGCAATATGCCCAATCAGCATTATGGACGTCAACTGCTTCGAGAAGATTTTTGTACATATCTACCTCACACCAATCATCGGCATCAACAAATCCAATCCATTGACCTTTGGCTTCTGATATACCTAAGTTACGAGCTGCCCACGCACCACTATTTTGAGGTGTAGAAAGAAGACGAATACGAGAACCTAAAAGGTGATGTGATTGTAATTGTTCTACTATTGCTCTACTACTATCTTGTCCATGGTCATCAACTACCAATATTTCTATTTGCTCAATTATTGTTTGCGCAAATAGACTTTCGATACAAGCCGAAATATATTTTTCAGCATTGTATAAAGGTATTATTATTGATAGTTTTGGTTGCATATTTATTATTGATTATTTTTTACTTTTTTATAAATACCCAATCCAGACAAAATCAAGACTAATAAAACAACGATAATTGAAGCAATCAAAGACCATGTGTGGGTTGTTTCAAATACTTCATCAACACACTTAAATTCGATACGATGTTTACCAGCTGGTATTTCAAGTGCACGAAGAATATAGTTTGTGCGAATAATAGGTGTTTCTACTCCATCTATATATGCACGCCAAGTTTTGTAATGTACCTCACTGAATACGGCTAATTGTGGTTTTGAAGATTGACTTTCGTAAATCAAATAACCAGGATTAACATACTCGGTCAGTGCTATTACAGCGGCCGTATCGATGCCTTGTAAAGCCACCTCATCTTTGATTTTATCACGCCACTCATTGTGTATAAGTGCAGTTGTACGAGGATTAAATGTTGATAATGCCACTATTTCAGCATCTGGTGTTTCTTGCCATTCTATATTCTCAACAAACCAAACATTACCCATAGCAGATGGTTGACGCTGCACACGTGGACCTTGCTCTGTATTGAAAATTATGTAACGAGTATTAAGCATATCAAGTACGTTTGGTGTAATTTGACGACTGATATGATAATCAATAATATCTTGATAACGACGTAATTTAACAGGCGAATATCCTCCTATTGACTTATGAAAATATGATGTTCGCGACTCATTAAATGTACTAGTTGAAAGATTTAATACGCGATAGTTTGGATCTGTGTCTTTAAGGATATGAGCATCAATAGCAGAAGGAGTCAAACCTCGGTCTTTTTTATTAATGCGAGAGAAACTATCTTCGTTAACAAAACGTTTGTCAACTCCCCATAAATCAATAAAACACAATAAACCAACAATAAGAATCATATAAAGTGATTTATATCCTTTATAAAGATATAACCAAATTGCAATAGCACTTAAGGCAATAAATATAAATGAACGCCACGCATCACTTGTAAGCATATCTTTACGGTCTTGAATAAGAGCAGAATGCAACCAAGCTGGAAGTTGAGCATCACTAGCAGCCTTAAAATCAAACATAGAACCTCCAAAGAGAGCGAACAACAAACATAATCCAACAACAACACCTACTGAAATATACAATGGCTTCAATAAAGAACGTTTATCTTCTGTTTCTATAATTTGTTTTATAGCCATAATACCCAATGCAGCCATTGTAAAATTGACTACAACAAGCGACATTGATGGTGTTCTAAACTTATTATATAATGGTAAATTATGAAATAACCATTCATTTACGCTAGGTAAATTACGCCCCCACGAAAGAATTATTGCAATAATAGTCGCAGCAAGCATCCACCAGCGTTCTGGCCCCTTACAAATAATAAGTCCTAAAACAAATAAAAAACAGATAATTGCGCCAGCATAAACAGGACCAGATGTAAAAGGCTGATCGCCCCAATACATAGGTGCATAACGACAAAATTGTTTTGCCTGACCTGTTTGACGAAGAGCTTCATAGGTTTCACTATCTTGCCCCAAATTATAATGCGAACTTGCACCATAAAAATTAGGAATTAAGAGTGTCATAGTCTCCGCTTTGCCATAACTCCATTGATAAGCATAATCAATATCAAGTCCTGTACTCTCTTTTTCGCCTTCTGCATTAGATTGCAATACAGCACCGCCACGCATTGTTTCTTTTGAAAAATCAATAGTAGGAATAAGTTTATCTACCGCAGGAGCAGCAGCTAAAATAGCAACAACTATAAGAATAACAGATGACTTTAGATAATCTTTCAATGTTTTTTCTTTAATTGCAAATACAAGATATACTATTGCAAGACAAAGAATTGAAAGAATTAAATAATAACTTATTTGTTGATGATTCCAAAATACGTTCATACCAGTGGCAATGAGCGTAATGATTACACCCGATATATATTTTTTACGATAACAAAGTATAATACCACCAACAATAGGAGCCATGGTAGCCATTACCAAAGCTTTACTAACATGTCCCGCATCAATAATAATGATATTATAAGAACACAACGCATAAGCCAAAGCCCCTACGATACTTAACCATGAATTACATCCTATAGCCAATAAAAAGATGTAAAACCCTATCATATAAACAAAAAAAGCACCTGCTGTATTGAAAGGTAAAAAACCTGTTAACAGATGCTGTATTTGCTTAAAAATATTATTTGTTGGTGCAGGATAAGCATAATTCGATGGCATTCCACCAAACATTGCATTCGACCAATAACAATACTCACCTGTTTCGCGAACATATTCACGCACATCATTACCCCATCCAAGATAACTAGTTACGTCACCTTGAGCCAAATCTTTACCTTCAAAAAATATTGGAGCAAAATAAGCTATTGTAACAGCAAAAAATACCACCAAAGCAATCAAATGCGGTACAAATTTCTTAAAATCAATTTTTTTCATATTTATTTATCAACTGTTCTATTCCTTGATGTAGCGATATTTTCGCGTTCCAAGTTATTATTTTATTATTTTTTTCAATAGGAGCTATTGCTTGCATCACATCCAACGGACGATAATTTAAGCCACCCCACTCTATATTTAATTTTTTATGTATTAATTCTTCTATTTTATTTGCCAAATCACGCACTCGAGTTCCAATACCCGTACCTACAAAATAGGTTTCGCCTTGTGGCATAATTTCTATATCTTTAATACAAACCACTGCGTTTACAAAAAATTGCACTACATCGTCAACATGTATAAAATCTAACACTTGTTCACCTGGCGACATTTTTACAGGTTCAATAGCATCAATGCTCTCCATCATATAATCCATCAACTTTTTAGCCGTATCATCACCACCATATACAGTAAAAGGCACTACTGTAAGATATTTATAACTACCTAATGAGGCATAATATTCAACAAAATGCCGAAATGCACTTTTTGTAGCTGTATATAAATAAGCATCTTTAAAACCCAATTCAACACCATCGCGATACTCAGCAAAAGAGCCTGTATTAATAAATAATTTCAAAGAATTAGCCTCTTTTATTGCATTTAATAGTTTTATTCCAAATGTTATATTCGCCTCAACAATAGGTTCAATAATATCATTATCATTACGACTTGTAGATAATGTTGCTAGATGCAAGCACACCTCTGGTTGAAACTCTTTAATAGCCTCATCCATGTTGGTTATAGCAACATGCTTACACTCGTTATAAGGCATCAAATCAATAGCTTTTTCGACACTACGATTCAAAGTCATTACTTCAACATTTTCAAGTTGAGTAATTAATTGTTTAACTACTCTACGCCCTACATAACCGGTCGCACCTGTAACCAATATTTTCATATTATTTTTCTCTTATTATCTTAGCAGGAATACCACCAACAATCATATTTGCTGGTATGTCCATTATAACAACAGCACCGGCAGCAACAACAGCCCCATCTCCTATTGTAACTCCAGGTAATATAGTTACACCAGAACCAATCAACACATTATTACCTATAGTTATATCTCCTTCTTTTGCTGTAAAAATCACAGGCGTATCATCATGAGTATAATGATGTGTATACGCAATCAATCTACAATGACTGCTTATTGCTGTTCCATTTCCTATTTTGATCGTACTATTACCTGAATTTATGAAAGAATCAACACCAATAAGACTATTATCACCTCCTATTAGATGACCTTTTGTACCTACATAAAGTAATGCATTTTCCCAAACACGAAAATTATTACCGAATTCAATTCTTTTAGGATTTCCAAGAATACGCACACCAGCATTCATTACCGAACCTTTTCCCAACTTGCCCAAACGCATTTTTTGCCAAAAATGACACCAAGCATCACGTACCTTACTTCGAAACAAATAATAATTATCGCCTTTCATAACTCAATAAACAATTTCATCTAAATCTCTACGATCTGCTTCAGATGGATCATGAGGTTCTGGAATTATATCCATCAACATTGAAGTTCCTTCTGCTACACCTTCAAATGCCATCCACAACCTAGCATCAACCGTCAATCTCGAATAATTGCCTTGTGGAGAAAGTATGATTTCAAAAAATTCGCCTAGTGTATCACTATCACTTCTATCATCATAAACAATAAATTTAATAGCACCACGAACAACTACAAGATTCAATGTCATACGATTATGACGTTTCCAACCTTTACGTTCACCACAATGAACTTCCGAAAAATAAGCCTCGCCAAAACCACAATACCCCTCATCAGTCGATTTCATTGCATGAAATATATCTCCTTTAGGAGTAGCAATATGCTTTAGTGGTGTAATTCTTATACCCTTGATCATAATGCCCATTCTATTTTTTGATGTTCGGCTTCGCTACAAAAATCTTTAATTTGTTGCTCTGTCAAAGCAAACATATCAACATCAGATTGTTTATAATAAGCACCATACCAATCAGTTATAAAACGTACAGTATCATCATACAACAAAGTAGAATGCCAAGACAAATAAGCTAAAGCCTTATCACAATTCAATTTTAATAATTTAGCCTCTTCAAATGGGACTTGTCCTGTTATTTGTACACAATCTTCTGGATTCATTCCCCAATTACGAGCCAAATCACGCACTAACTGAAGTACAGTTTTAGTTTGTTCAGCACGAGGACCTAAATTAAACGTTACCAATTGCCCTTCAATAGGAGATAATTGTGTTTCCCCAGCAAACGACATAGCCAATTCTTGCCCCAATCGCAAATATCCACTCAATGGTTCCAACACATGTTGCCATGGACGAGTTGCCTTAGGACTACGGATTTCAACAGGTTTATTTTCAGAAAAAGCTTTAATAGTATCAACAACAATACGATCTGCACTCCAATCTCCTCCTCCAATTACATTACCAGCACGAGCAACTCCCAATCGTATATTAAGCATATTTTTTATGAATGAATGCCAATAACTTTTTATAACCAATTCTGCTGCACCTTTTGAACCTGAATAAACATCTTTTCCTCCCATTGCATCATTCTCACGGTATCCCCAAATCCATTCTACATTGTCATAAGCCTTATCACTAGTAATAATAACAGCTGTCATCTGCCAATCAACATTACGAATAGCATCCAATACTGATGCTGTACCTACCACATTAGTTGTAATAGTATCAAATGGATTTGCATAAGACGTAGATACAATAGCTTGAGCAGCAAGGTGAAAAACAAAATCAGGGCGCACCTTTTCTAGATACTCCCTAAATTCATTTTTATTACGGACATCACCATAATGATGCTTAATTCTATTTTCTAGATCCAAAGTTTCAAACATTGAGGGTTTTGATGGTATATCTACCGAATAACCATAAACATCAGCACCGCACATCAATAACCATGTAGTCAACCATGAACCTTTAAATCCTGTATTACCAGTAACCAATACACGCTTACCGCGATAAATATCATTAAAACATTTCATAATATTACCAAATTTTCCAAGGAGCTTTACCCGAATCCCACAATGTATTCAACTCTTTATTATCATTAAGAGTATCCATTGGTTTCCAAAATCCTGTATGTTTATAAGCATGCATCTCTTGACGTGCTAAAAGGCGTTGCATAGGCTCACGCTCAAACATCTCATGATCACCCTCCAAAACATCAAACACACCTGGTTCACACACAAAAAAACCTGCATTTATCCACGATCCTCCAGCTTTAGGTTTTTCCAAGAAATTATTAATTGTTCCATCTTCTGCAATATCAACAACACCCAATTTTCCACTAGGCTGATAAGTTGTCATTGTCAACATCTTTCCTGATACTTTATGAGCTTCTATCGTAGCAGCAATATCAACATCGCCAACACCATCGCCATAAGTTAACAAAAAAGGTTCATCACCAATATACTTTTGAATACGCTTAATACGACCTCCAGTCAAAGTATTTATCCCTGTATCAATCATCGTAACTTTCCAGTTTTCAGAATGATTATCAAGTACTTCAACACTATTGTCCGACAAATCCACTGTCATATCACAATTATGTCGGAAATAATTAGCAAAATACTCTTTTATAACATATTGTTTATAACCACAACAAATTATAAATTCGTTAAATCCATAATGGCTATAGATTTTCATTATATGCCAAAGTATTGGTTTTCCTCCAACTTCAACCATTGGTTTAGGAATCACTGCTGTAGCTTCACTCAATCGAGTACCAAAACCACCTGCCAAAATTACAACCTTCATAATCAATTAACAATTTACACTTAATAATAAATATCTATTGTCGATACAACGTCTCTGCTGATTTTTTTGACGCTTTTCGAGTAATAAATTCTTCTATATAACCAAATCCGTAACCACACAATTGCGCATAACTAGTACATATAGACAACAAAGCAACTTTAATACTCTTATTTTTTATCAACGATTCTATAAATATCATCGACACATACAAGCCTATAGGCAACAACCAATACCAACCACAAAATATTGCTAGTACTAATAGTCCTAAATTACCTACTGCAAAACAAGATGGAAACAAATGCATTATCTTCAACGAACCTGGATGACGCGTAGATAATAAAACTCTTGCTTTTCCAAATGTATTTGTTTGACGATAAAATCCTTTAAGATTTATTCTTCGCTTATGATACACAAAAGCTTCTTTTATCAAACGAGTCTTAAATCCTGCCTCTTTTATTCGCATACTAAGGTCAGTATCCTCTCCTATCATATCAAGATAACCTCCCGTAACATCAAAAACTTCACGTGACAATCCCATATTAAAAGAGCGTGGCAAGAATTTGTCTAATGCCTTCATTCCTCCACGAATACCACCAGTAGTCATTATTGATGTCATCGAATAATTTATTGCCAACTGCATGTCAGAAAAGGTATCATCCGCTCTATCTGGTCCACCAAAACAATCTATATAATCATCCGTAAGAACCTTGCGCACTATAGCTATGTAATCTTTAGGCAAAATACAATCTGAATCAAACAACAAAAAATAGTTTCCCAAAGATAATTGCATCCCAAGGTTACGTCTTTCACTACGACCTGAATTGTCTTCATAAAACTTTATATTCAGCCTATCGCAGTATTTATCACACACCGATTTACACGAATGTTCGCATTTCCCCTCCATCACCATCACTTCAAAATCTTTATCGGTCTGCAAAACCAAACTCTCGAGAAACTCATCCATCTCTTGAGGGCGATTATATACAGGAACAATTATCGAAAATTGCAACATATCAAATTCTTGCTTTTATGGCTTTTGATGCTTCTTCATAACCTGGCTTGTCGAGCAATGCAAACATATTCTTTTTGTATGCCTCAACACCTGGTTGGTCGAATGGATTAACTCCAAGTATATACCCGCTTATACCACACGCTTTTTCGAAGAAATAAAGCAACTCACCGAGGTAATATTCATTCAAACGTGGCAATGTAATTTTCAAGTTAGGCACTCCACCATCTACGTGCGCAAGCATAGTGCCGAGTTCTGCCATTTTGTTTACTTCGTCAACACGACGACCTGCCAAGAAGTTCAAACCATCAAGGTTTGCATCATTTGCAGGCACACGCACTTCGTGCTCCATTGTTTCTACCGAAATCACTGTTTCAAACAATGTGCGTTCGCCATCTTGAATATATTGACCCATTGAGTGCAAGTCTGTTGTGAAGTCAACTGATGCAGGGAAAATACCTTTGCCCTCTTTACCTTCACTTTCACCATAAAGTTGTTTCCACCACTCTGATACATAGTGCAATTTAGGGTGGAAATTAACCAATATCTCAACTTTTTTGCCTGAACGATACAATTCGTTACGCACTGCGGCATATTGTGCAGCCAAGTTATTTTCAAACTCAACACCCAATCCGCATGCTTCTTGCATACGACGAGCACCATTCACAAACTCTCTGATACTGAAGCCTGCAACTGCTATTGGCAACAAACCTACTGGTGTCAATACCGAGAAACGACCACCTACGTTATCTTCGATTACGAATGTTTTATAACCTTCTTGTGTTGCCAATGTACGCAACGCGCCACGACTGCGGTCTGTAATACAAACAATCAAATCACGTGCTGCTTCTTTACCTACTTGCTCTTCCAATTGTGTTTTCAACATACGGAATGCGATAGCTGGCTCTGTTGTAGTACCTGATTTAGATATTGATACAATGCCAAAGCGTTTGCCTTTCAACACCTCTTGCAATTCATAGAGATAGTCTTCGCCAATATTTTGACCTGCATAGACAACTACAGGATTTTTACGGTCGCGTTGCAACCAATCGAAACTATTATTCAAAGCATCAATCACTGCTTTTGCACCGAGATATGAACCGCCAATACCCACAACTACAACCACTCCACACTCACGACGCAACGTAGCTGCAACGTTCTCAATATCTGTCAACAACTCATCTGTCAAATCTGTTGGCAAAGTCAACCAACCAAGAAAATCATTACCCTTTCCTGTTCCATTGTGCAACGCCTCTTGTGCCTCTGCCACAGCTTGTTTATAACCTTTTACAGCCTCTTCATTAATGAAGCCATACGCTTTATTTGCATTAAATTTAATCATAATTTTAGACATTTAGTAGCGAGTAGCAAGATATAAGACTTACTCGCTTTCGCTCGTTATTTTTTTCTTAAAAGACATAAGAACATAATAACAAATTTTTCACCAAAAAATATTCTCAAATCGAAACAAATGTTTTATTTATGATATTTGTTTCATTTGTGGGAGTTTAGTTTATTTTCTGTTCTTATGTTATTTTGTCTTTTTTATTTTTAACTTTACATTAGTTGTTTAATCAATTCTTTCATTACAACCGAAGGCGAACGACGTTGATACAATATTGCATATACAGCATCTAATATCGGCATAGTTACTTGATATTTCTCGTTAATTTCATGAATACATTTCGTGCCATAATACCCCTCAGCAATCATTTCCATCTCCATTTGAGCTGTCTTCACCGAGTAGCCTTTACCAATCATTGAACCGAACGTACGATTACGCGAGAATTTAGAATATGCCGTTACCAACAAGTCGCCTAAATATACGCTCTCTTGCACATTACGGTGGAACGGATACACTGCATTACAAAAACGATTCATCTCTTGAATCGAATTCGACACCAATACAGCTTGAAAGTTATCGCCATATTTCAAACCATGGCAAATACCAGCTGCAATAGCATAAACATTCTTAAGCACAGCACCATACTCCACTCCATACATATCTTCACTCAACGAAGTACGCAAATAATCACTCTCCACAATCGAAGAAATCAAACGACCCACCTCTCTATCAGGACAAGCAACGGTCAAATACGAAGTACGCTCCAACGCAATCTCCTCAGCATGACACGGACCACTCAACGCAACCACATGCTCTGCTGGCACTCCGTAAAACTTATTAAAATAATCCGAAATCACAAGATTTTCGTCAGGCACAATACCTTTAATTGCAGTAACAATAATTTTACTATCAATTCTACGACGCAATTTCTTCAAATGCGACTTCAAAAATGGCGACGGTGTAGCAAAAAACAAAATATCCGCCTCTGCCACCGCAACATTTATCTTACTTGTAAATTTTATTCTATCTAAATCAAAAGAAACGGCCGAAAGATACGAAGGATTATGTCCTACTCGCTTAAACTCAGCAATTTGGTCATCACGACGCATATACCAAATAATATTTGGCACATTCTCCATCACTATCTTAGCTATCGCTGTAGCAAACGAACCACCTCCCATTATGGCCACTTTAGGATAATTATTTTCCATAATCAAAAATTAAGTTTTACACTTCAACCTACAAAGTTACAAAAATATATTGACACAACAAAAAAAAGCAATATGTAATACTAATTTTATTTTACAATTTTAACTTAACGCCAGTTAGATATAAAATGCCGGATGGTATCCGTGTTATCTGTAGAGCGATTTTGACGCAGTCAAAGAGCGAATTTTACGATAAGCGAGAGCAATAGAGTTTACTCTAATTGCCGAGCGTAGCAATAATCTTGATAAAAAATCTGTGGGAGATAAAATATAAAATTCCGTGTTTTCCGTGCATTTTTCGCCAAGGCTCAAGACCTTCGGTTCCGTGTGCAATAAAAATTATATCGAACTCATGTTAAATACACTTCTGCGTACAAAACGGAATATGAATATAAAGTCCAGCCATAACGACCACAAAGTTACAAATAAAATCACACACCACAAAAAAAAGGTTGCCCAAAACAAGGAGCAACCTTATATTCACAATAACAACAATTTCCAAATAGGTAAAACCTCAATTTCACACCCACTTTCACGAATAACACATTCATCATTCATGGTTACAATAATCATCCTTTCTAATTTTATATAATTATTCAATTTCAATAAAGTTTTCACTTCTCGATTACAAGTATCATCATCATGAATACTAAATGCAACTTGATAAGCAATCTTTGACTCCTGCACTAAAAAATCAACTTCAACATTAGAATTATAAAAAAACAATTCATCTTTATATTTTTTTCTTAAATACAATGCAACAAGATTCTCCAACAGTGCTGTATTAGGATCCATCAAAAACAAATTTAAGATTCCATTATCAATAAAATAATACTTTTTATTAGTTGCACGTTCTACAAATCGAGCCTCATAATTTTCTATTGAAAAAATAAGCCACGACTCTTCTAAAAAAGATAGATAATCTGCTATAGTATCTGATTTAATCTTTCCAGTTATAGACGAAATTATATTCGCAAGACGATTATATGATAATGGTTGTTTTACTGATTCCGCCAATTTATGAATCAATAATTTAATAGCTCGGTCATTTCGAATACTATAACGAGATAGCAAATCACCAAAATATATTTTATTATACAAACCACTCAACCATTGTCTCTTAAACTTTTCTTCAATATTCAACACTTCAGGCAATCCTCCCATCCTAAAAAAAACATCAAAACTTCTAACAATATCAGATGTATTTTTCAACTCCCAATTTTCATCAAGTTTTATGTTATTAAAGGTCAAATATTCAGAAAAAGAAAACGGATAAACCTCTAAAATAGAAAAACGACCACCTAAAGTTGTTGCAATTTCACTACTCAACATCTTAGCATTACTTCCTGTCACAAAAACATGATATCCCGTATCTGCTAATCTACGCACAAATTTTTCCCAACCTTCAACAATCTGTATCTCATCAAGAAAAAAAACTGGTTTACATTCATACAACTCTTCAAAAGCTAATTTCAACAAATCAAAATCATGTATATCAAAATCGATCAAACGCTCATCCTCAAAATTCATATATAATATCGCTCGCTCATCACACCCATCTTCCAACAAATATTGAATACATTGATACATCAAATATGACTTACCTGCGCGCCTCAAACCAACAAAAACATAATTATTTTGATAACAGATATCAATATCTCGTTTTTGAAGTTTTATTTCTTTAACATACTGCTGATACTCTAATATCAACTTTTTCAATAATACTTTATCCATACACCTTACAATTATAATACCATATAAAGGTAATTTTACGCTCAAAGAAACACCTTACAAAGGAAATATTCAATACTCAAAAACACTAATTTGTTACAACTGTAAATTTTACTGCAGCAACAGATTCATAAACATTTCTTAATTAACACAACAAAGTTACAATAAAACAATGAATTACACAAGAACTTTTTAATATTTTTAATTTATAAGTCAAATTTTTTGTTACCATTTCAAATAAAAATTACACACTCTCGAATTGATAACAATATATTATAAATCGAAGACGAATAAACCACAAAAAAAGGTTGCCCCAATCGGAGCAACCTTAATTTTTATAATTTAATTAAATTAAAGTTTTGCAAACACAACTTTAATTGATTTAGCTTTAGATGCATTACCATCCCATTCAACACTAAATCTAACTTTATAGTTCGCATCAGCAGGAATTTTGAAGTTACCTGTACCTTCAAATTTTTCACCTTCAATAGTAAGTTCAGCACTATCTGCACCTAACCAAGCTCCATTGTAACGAACTTTAAATTCTTTACCACCAATCATTGCTACATTAGCAACATCATAAACATAAGTACCAGTTTTTGTAGTTTCATCTGTAATTTTAGATTCTGTTGCATTATAAACAGCAACAGCATCACCAGAAGGATCATTCCATCCACAAGCTACACCATCACCAGAGAAACCAGCCAAGAAAGTAGAAGGATCCGCATAAGGAAGAGCTTCAACAAGAGTAAATTTAGCTTCATAGCTATTATTAATACTACCGGCAGCAAGTTTCCAGGTTAATTCAATTTTCCAAACGCCACGACCGATAGCAATATTTTTACCATTTGGAACAAGGTTATTTGGCATAAGATCTGCACCATTGTCCGCTGCATCATTACCCAAGTTTGTATTAGCTTTTACTTTACCAGCATCATCAAGTTGGATTTTCCAACCGCCACCGTAAGCAAATTTAAAGTCACCACCAGCTTCAACTCTAAAGTTTTCTACAGAAACAAAAGTCATTGAAGTACGATTAAACTCTGGTGTTGTCATAGCTTTCCAACCCCAATCACCATTGATACCACGAGTACCCCATTGTACTGGAGCAACAATGATTTGAGGATTAGCCAAATCATTAGCCTTGTTAAGATCAAGAACAATATGATACAAACCACTTTCTGCAACTTGCATTGCTGGAGCTGTTTCTCCTGTTTCTAATGCACCACGCCACAAAGTAACTGTTGGTTGATCATTTTCACCATTTGTATTAAAAGTGTCAAGCTTAGCACTATAACGAGTTTCTACACCTGCTTCATAAAGCAAGAGAGAAAAATCTTTATTAGCTTCCAAAGCTACGTATTTTTCATACATACCAGGTCTAGCTTTACCATCAACTTCATTTTGACCAGCAGCCATCATGTAATCAACAACCAATTCTTCAGAACCTGTAGCAGCACCAGCAACATAGAAACCATCTTCGATTACTTCATCAAAATTAGTACCACCGTTGCCATTACCGTTACCATTACCTGGACCTTGATTTTCTTCACAAGAAGAGAAACCAAATGAAAGTGCAGCACATGCACATAACATTAATGCAATTTTTTTCATAATAATAAAAATTTAAACTAGTTAATAAATAAAATTAATTAATAAATAATTATAATGATTTATATAAAACATTAATAACCTTTAGTTTGAGTCCAAATAGGATTACCATTCTCATCTCGTTCTGATTTTTCAAGAACTGAATATGGGATTGGGAACCATTTACGATGCTCTTCTGTACCCTCTACGTATTGTAGATAATTAGGATCACTAAATTTACCAAAACGAATCAAGTCGCGACGACGAATATTTTCCCAAGCAAACTCACGACCACGTTCATCAAGGATACCATCAAGAGAGAGCACAGCAGGATAAGCAGCCTCATAAGCTGCTGCTGGATCAGCATCATATGCAAAGGCACGAGATTTCATAAGTTGAAAATCAGCAGAAGATTGACCTGAAGCTCCTGTACCTCCACGAAGAATAGCCTCTTCTTTCATCCACAAAACGTCAGCATAACGAAAAAGTACAAAATCATTTTCTGCCCATTGATTTTTACCTTCTTTATCAATTTCGTATTTAGTCATACGAGCACCATCATTCCAAGTTGCAGCATCTAAAGATGTAATTTCTTTTGTTATGATTGCATCTGTTTTATTTTCGTCTTGAAGTTGTTTTCCTTCTTTATCCTTAATTGGACCAAGGAACCAACCCCATTGTTTTGTATTTTGAGTTCCTAAACCTTCGTTACCTGGACCGCGAACATCAGTAGCTGCATAACGGTCAATAAATTTAGGACGAGCACAGAAACCATTCCATGGTTTTTCGATCAACCCCCATGTAGTTTGGTGACAATAGTGAAGAGTCAAAGCAATAATACGCAATTTGTTTGACATACTACCATTGTTGCGGCTATCAAATTCAGCATTACCATTTTCAACAATCACAAAGATATTTTCACGGCTATCAGAGTTATCAATTTTAAAATTATTGAAGAAGTTACTCTCAATACTATAAGAGCCTGAATTAATAATTTCATCACAACAACGAACAGCATTTGTATAGAAATCATTTGCAGATGAAATTGTCACACCTTCAACTTTAACATTAGAAGCTGTACAACCAAAAGACTCAGCGTTCAAATACAAACGAGCCAATAAAGCATAAGCAAACCCTTGAGTAACACGACCATAGTGAGTTGCACGATTAGCATCATTAACCACAGGAAGATTAGGTGCATTACGTTCCAAACAAGCAACTAATTTAGACCAAACTTCATTTGGTTCCATCAAAGGTTTTGTCTCTGTTTTAAACTCTTCAGTATAAGGAATACGACCAAAGCAATCGAATAACATATAATAATAGTAGCTACGCAATACTTCTAGTTCACCAATATATTGAGCATACACTTCAGGAGTCATAACTTCCTTATTCTCTTCAAGAGTCGCAATAAGCTTATTACAAAGAACAGCACCTGAAATAGTTGTATTCCAAATATTTTTAAACGCATCAGCAAACTCATTCCATCTATGAGTATTAAGATTTTTCCAATAACCACCATCAGACCAGTGTTCTGCAGGCATACGAACAGGACAAAGACACTCATCAGAAGTCAAAGAAGCTACCCCCCAATATCCCCAGTGGTCATGCAACCATTTCACATCGGCATACGCCTGTCCTACTAAAAGAATGATATTGTCAGGATTAGACATCATATCTTCAGTAGTAGGGTTACCATAATTTTTTTCGTCTAACATACCCTCACATGAAGTAAACAAAGGTAATGTCAAGACAGCAACAAATAAAAATGCTATTATCTTTTTCATACTAGAAGATTTTTATTGATTAATATAAACTTAAATTAAATCCTAACAAGAATGTTGCAACTGTAGGATAAAAGTCTGGATAGTCAATACCTGCATCCCATACACCAGTAGTATTAACTTCAGGATCTTGACCACTATAACTTGTCAAAGTAAACAAGTTTTGGCCAGTTGCATACAAACGAAGTGATTGAATATATTTATTTTCTTTAAATTTGAAAGTATAACCAACAGTAAGGTTATCAAGTTTCAAATAAGAACCATCCTCAAGATAAAAATCAGAGAATTGTGCTTTGTTCGAATATACCACCTCTCCAAGTTTATTATCACCAACAGCATCTTTCATAAATACATTCAAAGATTGTGATGATTGAGGTCCATAAGCCCAACGTGTTACATTCAAGATTTTATTACCAAATACACCACGGAAGAATACTGTAACATCAAGATTTTTATAACGAATAACGTTATTCCAACCATAAGTGAATAAAGGTTGAGCATTACCAATAATTTGACGATGACCTTCAGAAGCATTTGTTGCAGAAACATAACCACCAGCTGGAGTTTCATACATCCAAGTACCATCTGACTTACTACCTGCATATTTATAACCATAGAAAGCACCAACGGTCTCACCTTCAATAAGAATTTGAGTATTAGTATTCATAATACCATTCTCACCTACACCACCTGATGTTGTTTCTTTATAGTTGAAACCTTTAGAAGGGTCTGACAATTTAGTAATTTTATTACGGTTAAATGCAATAGTTGGAGTTGTTGTCCAAGACCAATTTTTTGTTTGAACAGCTACACCACTAATAGCTAATTCCAAACCATAACTATCCATTTGACCTGCATTAGCCAACAATGTTGTATATTGATAAGGAGGAGTTGGCACTTCGTAATCCCACAAAAGATCACGAGTTTGACGATAATACAAATCCAAAGTACCAAACAAACGATTTTTAAGGAACGAATAGTCAAAACCGAGGTTATACTCATATTTCTTTTCCCAACGAAGATCAGGGTTAACATTTTGACTTACGCCATAAGTATAAACGTATGCTCCATTATACCAGAAAGTACCACCATTTGACATCATTGCGACAGAACGAAGATCTGATGCTAAATTGTTACCTGTAACACCAAAACCTAAACGCATTTTCAAATCATTACACCACTCTTGATCTGACATAAAGTCTTCACCACTAATACGCCAACCAGCACTTACTGCAGGGAACAAACCCCACTTGTTATTTGCGCCAAAACGAGAAGAACCTTCATAACGAAGAGAAGCTGATAACAAATATTTCTCAGCATAGTTATAATTTGCTCTTGCAAAAACTGCAGCCAACGCGTTTGAACTACGACCTGAACCTACATTCAAATATTGTTTAGAAGCATCACCATTACCAATTTGATAATACTTAGCATTATCTGTAGGGAAACCTTTATTTGAAATATTTGAATTATCATACATAAAGTCTTGATAAGAGAAACCTGCCACAGCCGACAAAGTATGAGCGCCCCATTGACCTGCATAATCAGCAGTTACTTCAAACAAACGATTAAAATTAAAATCATTTTCACGACCAGCTTTACCTGAACCTGCTTCGTCAGTATTAATCACTTTATTATACCAGAATTTACGATTATCACCCTCTTCTATTGCAGCAAAACCACTAATTTTCAAACCTTCAACAGCTTTAATATTAACAGTTGCTTTTACCGAACCACGGAAATAGTTACCGTTACCATAAGATTCTCTTTGATTCATGTTCTCAACAGGGTTAGATTGACCTGTTCCTTGTGGTTTGAAATATCCAGATTCTGTATTTTTATCATAAACAGGATATGTTGGATTTACAATAGCAGCTTGTTTGAAATCACCACAGAAATAATCATTGCGATAGTGCATATAAGAGAAATCGTATTGCAATTCCAACCAACCATCAAGAGCTTTTTGGTTAGCTGCAATTTTAGCAATCATCTCTTCACGATTAGAATTTTTAGCAATACCTTGAGCATCCTTATACGCAAAAGATGCACGATAATTAAATTTACGCGAAGCTCCAGAAATAGCAATATTATGATTATGAGCAAGAGCTGTAGGACGAGTAAGTTCTTTCATCCAATCAGTATTATCATCAAATAAAGTTGGAATTACTTTACCACCAGACAAAGATTCCAAATTTCTAAATTCTTCAGCTGTAGCCATTCCCATGTCACCATTACGAACAGAAGAAGACAAATAAGCAGAATATTCAACATTTGTGACTGGAGTATCTGAAAATTCACTACCGCGTTTTGTTGTAATAATAATCACACCATTAGTACCACGAGTACCATAAATCGCTGCTGCAGAACCGTCTTTTAAAACGTCCATAGATGCGATTTCATCCGGAGAAATATTATCAATATTATTTACAGGAATACCATCTACAATATAAAGAGGAGACGTACCTGCACCTTTATCCAATGTAGAAAAACCACGAATTTGAATATTATATCCAGTATTAGTTGGGTCACTTGAAGTTTTAATAATATTCAAACCTGCAACTTTTCCTTGAAGCAAACCTACAGGGTTTGTTTTAACACCAGCATTAAAATCCTCAGCTTTCACACTTGAAACCGAACCTGTTACTTCTTTTTTCTTTTGAGAACCATAACCAATTGCCACAACTTCTTGCAACAACTGAGCATCTTCACTCATTACTACGTTAACAACTGTTTTGCCTTTAAGTGCTACTTCTTGTGTTTGATAACCTACATAACTGATTACCAAAGTAGCTTTAGCATCAACTGTGATGGCATAATTTCCATCGAAGTCGGTGATTGTACCATTGCTAGTACCTTTTTCGAGGATACTTGCACCAATAACAACCTCACCTGTTTGATCTGTTACTGTACCAGTAACAGTTACACTTTGTGCTATTGCTGTTGTTGAAACGAACAACATCACAAGCATTAGTGCCAAGCCATAGATTTTTTTTAACATAATCTCACTTGTTGTTTAAGGTTTAATAAATTATAGTTAATTATAAATAATGTGTACAAACTCTATGTGCACAATACAATATCATACACAACATGCAAAATTACACATATTTTATGAATTAAACAATAAAAATCTTGTTTTTTTTTATTTTTTAATTTTGTATTTTGTACATTATATCACAAACATCTAACATACAATAAAATAATAAGCATAGCTAAGTATGCTATACTTATCATTTATCTATTTAAATATATCAAATTTTCCAAAAATATAACTTTTTTTGCTCCGAAATTCACACTATTTCATTCTCTCTTTTTTTGTTTTTTTTCACATCTTTTATAAAAAAACATGTTATAGAGCATGAATCTCATATAAAAAATAGAGAAAAAAATTTTTTTATTCCATCATCTTTCGCGCCTCATTCATTGCTTCTTCATTATCGGTAATAATCAGTATCGAATCACCAACCGACAAATGTGTATTGCCTCGAGGAATAAAATATTTATGGTCGCGTTTCACCATCGCAACCAATGTATGATCTGGTATTGTAATGTCCATCAACCGATCGCCATTCAACAACATACGCTCAGTCACCTTCATCTCACTCATTGCCGACTTAATATCATCCGAAAATTCTACATCAAATTCTTTCAATTTCACTTTCTTTTTCATCGGCAAATCTAGCTTCAACCAACGCGCTACTTGCGGTATCATCGTACCTTGAAATACAAGAGACAAAATGGTAATAAAAAACACTATATTGAACATAATATTAGCATTTTCGACACCTGCAATCATCGGATATGTAGCAAAAATAATTGGCACAGCACCACGCAATCCTACAAAAGACGTAAATATACGTCCATTAAACGAAAATTTGCGGAACGGCAACATAGTAAACAATACCGATAACGGACGAGAAACGAATATCATAAATAAACCCACCAAAATACCAATACCTGCAACGGGCAACAACTCCGATGGATTAACCAACAAACCAAGCGACAAGAACATCACTATTTGAAATAGCCAAGTGAGACCATCAAAAAATTTCATCGAACTGCGTTTATGCACAAATCGACTATTACCCAAAAACAAACCTCCAATATATACGGCTAGATAACCATTACCTCCAATCCATGTTGTAAAACCAAAAATAAATAGCATTACCGAAATAAGCAACACTGAATAAAGTGCATCATTAGTTAGATCGATACGATTGATTATGCGTTGCGACAAACGTCCAAGCAAATAACCACAAACCATACCTAATGCAAATTGCTGCACAAACAACCATACTACAGCCCATCCACTTACGTCTGGCGAACTCAACAATTGCAACAATACAATTGTCAACATATATGCCATCGGGTCGTTACTACCCGACTCCAATTCCAACAACGGACGCAAATTCTCTTTCAATGCCAAATTTTTCGACCTCAATATCGAAAATACCGACGCCGAATCAGTTGACGACATCGTAGCTGCCAACAAAAGCGACTCTATAAATGTAAACGACACTGCCGTAAACCAACTATTTGTAATCCAATAAATAAATCCACCTGTAAGTAAAGCTGTAAGCAATACACCAACCGTTGCCAAGGTCAAACCTGGCAATAAAACTGGTTTGATATCGCCAATCTTTGTATCCATACCACCCGAAAACAAGATGATATTCAAAGCTATAACACCTATACTCTGAGCTACTTGAGGCGAATCAAATTCAATCCAACCAAGTCCCTCATTTCCAACAAGACAACCCAAAAACAAGAACAATAACAACGTAGGTACTCCAAATCTATGACCTGCCTTACCAAGTATAATACTGACAAAGAGCAATATACCCGCCATCAACAAAAAAAATTCAAAAGACACTTCCATAAAATCTACTCACTAATAAATACTATACCTTAATTATTTATTCAATTCTTCATCAATCTTATCACATAACCCTCTAAACTCTTCTTCTTCAAATTTACGCGTCAACATAACTATTACACCTTCTCGATTGATAAGCACATTGCGTGTAATTCCCTCATTTTTATGTGCATAAAGACAAAACACCTCTCCCTTTGTATCATAAGCCAATGGATAGGTAATACCTGTTACATCACGCAACAGAGCCACTTTATCTGGTGTCTCTTCTCTATCTATGCCCACAAGCACAAAATCCTCATTATCTTTATATTTCTGCCAAATGTCACTTTCGATATATGGCATCTCTTTTCTACAAATACCACACCAAGATGCCGTAAATTGCAACATTACCACCTTTCTGCGCAAATCACTCAATTTAATAAACCCTCCATTATCCATCTCTAATTCAAAATCTGGAGCCATATCTCCCACTTCTACGATATAACCTCGCGCTTCACTATCCCATACTTTCACCTCACCATTTTCTTCATAAATCAAATATCCTTGCAAATCTGGATTATCAGTAATCCATATTTTTGATTGCTCCAAACCAGCCACCATACAAGCTGTAGCCCAAGCATCGGCTGTCATACAATCTGGAGCAACAATTGTTGCACTCAACAAATTATGTCGCACAGGATAGCCAGTACGAGGATCTATCGTATGAGAATATTTTTTACCATCTAATTCATAAAAATTACGATAGTTGCCACTTGTCGCCATACCACAATTGGTCAATTCCACCACTTTTTGTATCTCACGATTTGCACACAACGAATCTTCTACAGGTTTATTAATTGCAATATGCCACTTCTCACCTTTAGGATTCAATCCCTTAACTGTCAACTCACCACCAATCTCTACACAAAAATTAGTACATCCATATGCTTCAAGTGTATCCGCCACGACATCACAGGCAAATCCTTTTGCTATGGCTCCAGCATCAATACGCATTTCAGAATAGGCTTTACGCATCACTCCTCCATCTAACGCCATCATTTCATAACCAACATACTTACTCACACTATCTACTTCAGCATCTGACACTATCTCTCGATTTTTTAATCCAAATCCCCATAAATCAACCAATGGTGCCACTGTCATATCAAAAGCCCCTTCTGTGCAACGGCTAACATATTCACCTGTGCGCCAAACAGCACAAAACAAAGAATCCAATTCTACCATTTCATTGCTATTTATCTTTGCTATCGTACTTTCTCTATTAAACATCGACAACGAATTATCTACATTTTGCAACGCATTGACTATCGCTCCCGACAAATCCTTGCCATCTGGACTACAATACGTTACGCTATACACTGTACCAAACACAAATCCCTCACGATGCAAATATACATCTTTACTTTTACTAGGAAAATCGGTAAAAAGAAAAAACACCGCCACTGCTACTAACAACAAAGAAAAAACTGTTTTTTTATTCATATTTTTCATTTTTTATATAACAAATTATTCATTACTATTGGAATGCAAAATTACAAAAAAAATACCATTTATACCAATAATCTTAAGATTTTTTAGTAACTTTGTGGTTCATTATCAATCATCCATAAACAATAATTAAATTATATGAAAAAAATTCATATTTTACTTATTATTAGTCTATTTACATCATATATCTTCGCCGAAATTCCTGCAGGTTACTATTACAAAACTTCGGGCAAAAAAGGAGATGCTCTTATTGACGCACTCAACGAAATTTGTTCAAATGGAAAGTTCCTTAAATATGGAAAGGGTGAAGGCTACACTTGGGAAGGATTTCATCATACAGATAGAAATGAAGATGGCTCAATGATTGATATGTATTCATCTATTGTGCGTTACCAAACTGATTTTAATAGTGTAGAAGGGATGCACATAGAACATGCTCTACCCAAGAGTTGGTGGGGAGCTTTAGAGAATTATGCTTTTAGAGATTTACATAATTTATTTCCAGCTGATGCTAATACCAATATTACTAAAAATAATTTACCTCTCGGAGAAGTAATTAATGCTTCATTTGATAATGGAGTATCAAAAATTGGCACTACTACTCTTTATAATGGTAAAGTGAAATGTTTTGAGCCTGCTGATGAGTATAAAGGTGATTTTGCTCGCGCATATTTATATGTTTCAACAATATACAATGAATTTGCTGAACTTTGGGACTCTCCAATGATGAATAATAATAGTTATCCTGTATGGAATGATGAAGCTTTAGATTTACTATTAAAATGGCACAGAGAAGACCCAGTTTCCGACAAAGAGATTAAACGTCAAGAAGCTATATATGAGATACAACACAATAGAAATCCGTTTATTGATTATCCTGAAATGGTGGAGCATATTTGGGGTAATAAAAAAGAGGAAGATATTAAGATAGATATAGATGATCGTCCTGCTCTACTTGCACCAACAATATGGACTGAAATTAATATTCCTGTAACTTATGTTAATACTACAGCCTCAAAAAAACTACACTTTGAAGGAATAAATTTCACAGAGGCAATTACTTTATCACTGAAGAACAAATCACAAGAAATCACTCTTTCAAAAACATCCATTACGCCACAAGAACTATTAAATGGTTATGATTTATCCATTTCCATAACTAGTAATAGCACCAAAAACATAATTGACACTCTTTTGATAAATACTTCAGAAACAATAGAATTGCCTATATCTGTAACTTTTTCAGATGAATTTATGGTGACTGATGCAGTGGCTCTAAGCCCTATAACAGCAGAAGTAAATTGGACAGATTTGCCTAATACGGAAAAGTATGAAGTGATATTGAGAAATGTTCCTAATGAGCGCACTGCCGACCTTATATTCTCAGCGTATGTTGAAGGTTCTTTTTACAATAAAGCCATAAGTATTTATAATGGTACAGGTAAAGCCGTTGATTTGAAATATTATTCTTTACGCAAACAAAGCAATGGTGTAGGCGAATTAAAGTTAGACTATCCTCTATCTGGTATATTGGCAGATGGAGCATGTTATGTAATTGTAAATAATCAGGCCAATGAAACTTTAAAAAACATGGCTGACCATACCGCTAAAGCGGTTTACGAAGAAGATAATGTATTAAACTTCAATGGCAATGATGTGGTAGCATTGTATCACAATGGTATATTAATTGATGTAATTGGGAAATTGAATGATCCTTCGGACTGGGGAAAAGATGTATCACTTAAGCGTAAGATTGATGTATTAGCTCCTAATAGTTATTTTGATTTTGGAGAATGGGATATAAAAGAAAAAGATAATTTCTCTTGTCTTGAAGAACATAATGCAATAAAAATGAAATCAGAGATAATAGGTAGATATACTGCGTCTGATAATTCTGCTATCATCGATGGTTTAACACCTAACACAAAGTATTGTGTAGAGGTAAAATCGAACAATAATATATCTACTAACTTATTGGTTTTCAAAACACCTCATATTCCTACTCCTGAGGCATACGAAGCTACTAATGTGTATGCTACTCAATTTACTGCTAATTGGGAAGAAATTAGTTATGCCGATGGATATATTATTGATTTAATGCAAACGATAGGTACTGAAGAGGTTGTAATAGAAGAAAACTTTGATAATGTTGGTTCAAATGGCAAACCTTTACCCGATGGTTGGACTGGTACTGCTTCTGGTTATTATACTTCTGCTGCATCAAGTGGAAAATCTGCGCCATCTATATCATTAAAAAACAATAGGGAATATATTCAAACCCCTATTACTACTACCCCACTGATATCCGTAGAATTTATGTATCGTTTTGCAAGTAGCGCAACGGGTTCTTATTTTATTGTATACACAGTGGATTCGCAAGGCGATTTAACTCAAATTGATAAAATAAAGTATACAAACACAACAAAAACTACACTATTATACGATAATTTACAAAACACATATGCCATTCGCATTGAATATCATAAAGCAATAGGTAATCTTGCTATTGACGATGTAATATACAAATATGGTGGTACTACAACTAAAGTAATAGAATCAGCAGAGACAACAAACAATTACTTTATATTTAAAAATTTGACAGAGAATACAAAATATTCATATATTGTAAGAGCTACATTTGAAAAGAATTATAAATCAGAAGCCTCTAATATTATAGAAGCAGAAACAAACTCTACGCCAGTGCCAACAAATATTGAAGAGTGCAGAGATTTACAATTCTACACCATAAACAACACTCTGTACATTGAAGGTCTAACCCAAAATTCTACAATAACAATATACAATATATCTGGTATAAAAATATATCAAACAAATCACAAATCACAACTTGCAACTCTCAATCTAGAACTTTCCAATGGTATTTACATTGCCCAAATTATAAACAACCTAAATATAGAAACAATAAAATTCATAATCCGATGAACTCATTTGATAAATTTAATTACAATACACCTGAGATTCCTTCACCTTGTTATGTGGTTGAGGAAGAGTTGTTACACAAAAACCTACAACTAATCAAGTCGGTCAGCGAACGCTCTGGAGCTGAAATCATTATGGCTTTCAAGGCATTTGCTATTTGGAAGCTGTTTGACATCACACGTCAGTATATACCACACTCTACTGCAAGTTCTTTGTCAGAAGCAAAATTGGCTTATGAGAAGTTAGGATCTAAGGCTCACACTTTTGCGCCTGTATATAAAGACTCTGAAATTGAAACTATTGCTCAATGTTCTTCTCATATTACATTCAATTCGCTTACACAATACTACCGCCACAAAGCAGTGACAGAGAGATATGGTATATCTTGTGGTGTGCGTATCAATCCTGAATATTCGGATGTAGAGACTGACCTATACAATCCATGTGCACCCGGTTCACGCTTTGGCATTATTCGCGACCAATTGCCTGAACAATTGCCAAAAGGCATTGAAGGCTTACACTTTCACACACTCTGTGAGTCAACCTCTTATGACCTTGAGAATACACTCAAAGTGGTTGAAGAACGATTTGCTCCATGGCTCAGTCAGGTGAAATGGATAAACATGGGAGGTGGACACCTAATGACTCGCGCAGGATATGATACAGAGCATCTTATTGAGTTGATAAAAGGATTCAAGGCTCGTCATCCACACCTACATGTGATATTAGAACCTGGTTCAGCACATGTTTGGCGCACAGGAGTATTGGTATCAGAGATACAAGATATTGTTGAAAATCATGGCATCCGCACTGCTATTGTCGATGTATCATTTGCTTGTCACATGCCCGACTGCCTCGAAATGCCTTATCAACCATTTATTGTTAATGCACAATGCATAATGCACAATGCACAATCTGAAGAGAATCAAAATAATAATCTAACTTCTTATTGTTATAGGATGGGAGGCAATAGTTGTCTCAGTGGCGATTTTGTTGGCAGTTGGCAGTTTGACCATGAACTACAAGTAGGCGAACGCATTGTTTTTGAAGACATGAACCACTATACCAATGTGAAAACCAATATGTTTAATGGTATCACCCACCCTTCTATTGCATTGAGAAGATTAGATGGCTCGATTGAAATCCTCCGCCAATACACATACGAAGACTACCTCAACCGCATGTGCTAATAAAAAAACTTATCAATATTTTATTATAATATAAGCGGAACTCTAACTAACGAGTTCCGCTTATATTATTACCTACAACTTTTTATCTGTTATCTGTTATCTGCAATCTATTGTCTCCACAAATATAGCATTTTGCGGGGTATTCTTCGATGAATTGCATATTGTGGGTTGCCATGATTACAGCAGTGCCACTTTGCGATATTGCATGAAGTAATTCCATCAATTCCCTGCCTGTTTGAGGGTCAAGATTTCCTGTTGGTTCATCAGCAATAATCAACTCTGGCGAATTCAATAGTGCACGAGCTATTACTATGCGTTGTTGTTCTCCGCCTGATAGCTGATGTGGCCATTTATACCCCTTTTTTGCCATACCTACGATCGAAAGCACAAAGTCAATCTGGTCATCTATCTCTTTCTTCGATTTCCATCCTGTTGCACGGAGCACAAATTCGAGGTTGTCATTCACGCTGCGGTCATTCAACAACTGTAAATGCTGACAAACAATACCAATTTTTCTACGCAAAAAAGGTATATCCTTCCTCTTCAACTTCACCAAATCATAATCAAATATACGAGCCTCACCCTCTCTCACAGGCAATTCAGCATAAAGAGTCTTAAGCAAAGAACTCTTACCCGATCCCACTTTACCACAAAGATAAACAAACTCACCCTGTTCAAGCGAGAAATCCACATCTGAGAGCACATCTATGCCCTCCTGACAAATATTAACCCCTTTATATTCTAATAGTTTCATATTTTTAGTAACGAGTAACAAGTAGCGAGTGCGAGATTTACTCAGCTTCGCTTCGTTTTTATTTTTTTTAGACAGGAGAACATGATTTTTTTTCGTGTCTTCCTGTCTTTTTTTATTGACTGTAGACCGTTGACTGTAGACTCTTGACTATTTCTTACAAACCTTCACCTTCAAAATCTTAACATCCTCTTTAGGGCGGTCAGCAGCACCAGTTTCCACCTCTGATATTTTCTGCAACACATCAAACCCCTCTACCACTTCACCAAACACAGTATATTGTCCATCCAAATGAGGCGTACCACCAAAAGTTTTATATGCAATGCGTTGTTCTTCAGTGTATTTAAAAGGCTCTTTCATACGCAATTGATAAGTAAGACGCATCTCCATTTGATCTAACTGAGCATCCGTAAATGTCTGACCTTGCACTATATAGAACTGGCAACTTGATGATTTCTTCTCAGGATTAACCATATCACCTTGACGAGCAGCAGCAAGCACACCTTTTTTATGATAAAGTTGAGGAAAAACAATCTCAGCAGGCACAGTATAACCCAAACCTCCAGCTCCTAAACGAGCGGTAGAATCAGCAGTTTTCGACTCAGGGTCACCAGCCTGAATCATAAAATCTTTAATAACACGGTGAAACAACACACCTTCATAAAATTCATCTTTCACCAATTTCAAAAAATTATCACGATGAAGCGGAGTCTCATCATACAATTTCACCTTGATAGTGCCAAGAGTAGTTTCAATTTTCACCATTTTCTGTCTCTGTTTTTTTACACGCTTAGGTTTTGCCGCAACAAATCCCACTGCCACAAAACACATTAAGATTAATAATACTATTTTTTTCATAGTTACAAAGTTAGCAATTTTATTTCATATAACAAACAAAAAACAAAAAAAAGAGACGCAACTCATTGCGCCTCTACTACAAAATATATTACAGATAAAAATCCTTAGGTCCTAACGCCCGAAAATCCTCATCATCAACACTCTTAATCCTAATCTCTGGCTTACGCCAATGAGCAGGAAAGCCATCATTCACACAATTATTATACACTGCCTTTATACTATGAAAACCCTCCTCTAGCACCATTTGAGCCCTTTGAGTTTGATTACGTTTTAAATTACCATTATTATTAATAACCCTAATATCATCAACCCACAACTCCTCCAAGTCCGTAGTAATCAAATAACTATCAGTCGAATCCACCTTAATATACCCTTGATAAACCTCTATCCATGGCTCAAAATAACTATCATTATAATCATAAACAAGCGAATCAACCAAATCTGTAACATCAAACTTCACATAATCGAGGCTATCGGTGTTATGAAAATACCCATACGCTCTTTGTCTATATAATCCATTCTGAGATAACCCCTTAGCCGCAGGATGTGGAGCCGACAATTTATTATAATAAACCTCTATAGTGTCTGAATTTCTACCATTAAACACAGTATAAGCCTTTAATAATGTAGAATTAAAAATGCACAACTCACAATTATTCCCTACTCCTTGCTCCTTACTACTTAGTCCCTCATAACGCATCTCATAACCCAATGAATTTGTAAGCTCCACCTCCACCGAATCCAAAAACTCAACATACTGTGCTTGAGGTCCTTCTGGTAGTGGTATATGATAGTTTATATCTCCATAATCAAGGCGTTTCTGTGCCTCTACAAGACGTTCTGTGAAGTTTTGATAGTTGCGATAGTGTGTTGTCCAAAGGACTTCGGAAAGTGCTAATAATCGAGGATATATCATATATTCTGCCTGGCGGTAGTCGGGCATATATTCTGCCCATAGGTTGGCTTGTCCACCAAGAATTTTGTCGCATTGCGAGGGGTGGATTTCGTCGGATATTGGCTCCCAATTATACACTTTTTCAAGCGGAAGAAAACCACTTTGTGCCATTGGCTCAAAGAGTTTGGAGCCTTGATAGTGGTCAAAGTAACAGATATCCCAAGGTGTCATAATCGCCTGATTACCTTGATTAGCAGCTTTTATACCTCCTTTACTTCCTCTCCACGACATCACTGTAGCAGTCTCCGAAGCACCTCCATCCAATATCTCATCCCAACCTATCATCTTTCTGCCCAATTTATGCAATATCTGCTCTACTCTACGAATAAAATAACCATGCAATTCTGTCTCTGTCTGCAAACCTTCTGCTTGCATACGAGCTTGACACTTAGGACACGCATGCCAAATATTTGTTGGACACTCATCGCCACCTATATGGATATATTCACTCGGAAAAACAGAAACCAATTCAGTCAAAACATCCTCAATAAACTGAAAAACTGAGTCATTACCAGCACACAACAAATGTTCTTCAACACCCCAAGTAGTGCGCACTTTATATGGCCCCCCAGTGCAACCATACTCGGGATAAGCCGCCAAAGCTGCCATAGCATGGCCAGGCATCTCTATTTCAGGTATAATAGTTACACCTCTAACTGCCGCATACTCAACCAATTCTTTCAACTCCTCTTGTGTGAAATAGCCCCCTTTATATACCGAGCCATCTACATTAGTTCTTTGAGTTCCCACCTCTGTCAAAAGCGGATACTTCTTCACCTCAAAGGTCCACAACTGGTCGTCTGTCAGATGAAAATGAAGTGTATTAAACTTAAACTTCGACATCCAATCCACCTGCTTTCTAATGTGCTCTAAAGGCATAAAATGGCGGCATGGGTCAACATGCATACCGCGATATTTGAAGCGTGGAAAATCATAAATCACAGCAATAGGTAAAGACCACTCTACTCCACTAACGATAGTATCTGACTCTATTTCAGGGGGTAGGAGTTGAAGAAGAGTTTGCATGCCATAATAAACGCCTGTAGGAGAGCCACCATGAATCTCTACTGCATCGGTATATATGTATAATATGTAGGCTTCAGGCGTTTTAGCTTTTTTATCAAGATAAAGGTATATTGCATTCTTTGAACGCTTAAGGATTGGAAGATTTATGCCTGTAGATTTGGCTATTTGTTGTGAAAATAATTCAGCTACAGGAATAAGGGATTTGTGCTTGCAGATAATTGCACTCTGATGATTAATATAATAACGATATGCAGGGTTGATGTCATACTCGTATGGATATGGGATGACATTGACTGCATCAATGCACAACGTACAATTTATAATACACAATATTAAAATTACTATCCTTTTCATAATCTTTCTTTAAGTTGCTGGAGTTCTGATGATTTAAGACATTTATAATCAGATTTTATGAAACGAATAGTTTTTATGTTCATGTACTACAATATTGGCAGGTAGAGCTAATAACATAGTTATTAAGGCAATAGAGAGAGGCATATAAGAAAATGACACAAAATCAAGACATCTACAATCATACTATACTTAGAGAACATAATAAATAATCGGAAGATCATTATTAATATGATTTAAAATATAGTAACTTCTATAAATTTCCTTTTTTAGTTAGTATTTCAGAAATTTTAATTCCACATCTTAGCAAAATCATCATCCGACAAAATATTTATTATTTTACGTCCATCAGGAGTATTGTTTGGATTAGATGAGGCAAACAACTGTCCTATCAACGAATTACGCTCTTCTACAGTCATATTGCGTTTAAGACGCATACCTGCTTCATTTTGCGAAATAATATTTGCTATTGTTTGATACAACTGACTACTAACACTACAAGCACTTACTTTAACTTCCGATAATATAGTTTCAAGTATTTTCAACACATCGGCACCTTCACTAAGCATTGCTGGTATACCTTCAATACTATACATCGATTTTCCAAATTCTGTAAATTCGAATCCTACAGATTTAAGTTCTAATTCAATTTCGGTGAATATATATTTATCATCCATTGTAAGTTCTAAAACTTCAGGAAATAATAATTTCTGACTTACACCACCGCTTTTTTCGACTTGAGCAAGGAGATTATCATAACAGATACGAGTAATCGCACGTTGCACATCTACAATCATTAACCCTGATTTCATCGACACACAAAGATAACGATTTTTATACAACAATGACTCTTCATTTGTAGTTGAAAGTTGAAAGTTATTCGCTTCTCTCATGATTCTTGTATTTTTCGCCATACGGCTCAAGACCGTTGGTTCGCTCTGCAATTCAAACAAGTTTGATTGCTCTCGCTTATCGCAAGAATTGAGAGTTGAAAGTTTTTCAGTACATTTAAAATTGTCAGACGAGTCAGACAAGTCGGACTGGTCGGACAAATAACACCTAACTCCTAAATCCTCACTCCTCACTTCAAAGAGTTTTTGCCAATTACGTGGCGCAGATTGTGATTGTATTGAATAATTTTGGGTGCTACGATCAGAAGTTTTTATTGACGCAAATGGGTTATAGTCAGGATTAAATACCACTTTTGGCATCTCGGGTAGTGCATTACTTTGACCTGCTACGGGAATATCGATACTATCAGCTGTATCAAAATCTATCGAAGGTACTACATGAAACTTGCCTAATGCCTCTTTTATAGCAATAGTAATGATGCTCCATATTTCACGCTCGTTTTCGAACTTGATTTCAGTTTTTGTGGGATGAATGTTTACGTCAATTGTTGATGGATCTACTTCAAGATTTAAGAAAAATAATGGTGCATCTTCTGTCGCTATCATCCGATCGTATGCTTGAATAACAGCACGTCGAAAATATGGATGATTCATATAACGACCATTAACGAAAAAGAATTGATGAGGATTACGCCCTGCCGATTGTGGCGTACCTACATAACCTGTTAGTTTGACCAATGTAGTATTTACTTCCACATCTACAAGTTGTTGCGATATATTACGCACCTTACGCCCACACAATGCTACAATACGCTGTTTAAACAATGAAATCGGCAGGTCATACACTAAATCATCGCCATTATAGAGTTGAAATGCTATATCGGGATGCGCCAATACAATACGCGACATCTCTTGCAATATATTGCGCATCTCGGTTTCGTCGCTTTTGAGAAACTTGCGTCGTGCTGGCACGTTAAAAAAGAGGTTTTTTATCAAAATTTGCGTACCTACTGCACATTGCTCCAATTCTTGACGTACAAGTTGTGAACCTTCTATTTCGATAAAAGTGCCTAATTCATCGGTATTTCGGCGTGTGCGTAATTCAACTTGCGCTACTGCTGCTATCGATGCCAATGCTTCACCACGAAAGCCCATTGTTGTAAGTGCAAACAAATCGGACGATTGTTGGATTTTGGATGTCGCATGTCGCTCAAATGCCAAACGTGCATCAGTAGCACTCATACCTTTACCATCATCAATGACGAGTATAGACGTACGCCCTGCCCCCTTGATTATAACTTTTATCAAAGAGGCACCAGCATCAATCGAGTTCTCTACCAATTCCTTAACCACCGATGCGGGACGCTGAATGACCTCACCTGCAGCAATTTGATTGGCAACTGAATCTGGTAAAAGATGAATTATGTCCATTATTTTTGAGTTGAGAGTTGAGAGTTGAAAGTTGAAAGTTGAGAGTAGAGGAACCATTTTTACTTCCCTTCGGTCGTGACCGTTGGTTCGCCATTAACTCTAATCTATAATCTCTGTACACTAATCACTATACAATTTTCTTCATTAAAATAGTGCAAGGAAGTCTCCTGATGTGGCAATTATATAAGCTGCAAATAATAGCGCTGCGATAATAATAATTATGCTACGTGCGGTGCGCATACGACGATCGCGCGCTAATTCATCGCGAGCAGGCATATCGTCGGCATCAAACATACCTCGACGGAACGAACCTCGACGAATGGATGTTACGAATGGTTTGTCTTCGCCGTTCAATCCTAACTCTTTGTTTACACGGTTTTCACGCTCTTCACATTCCTCTTTTTCTGGATCGTAATAGATGTTTTTGTGCTGAAAACGACGTGGTTTCGGTGTGCGAAAAAATACTATTTTCATATTATAAACTTATATTTTTTAAATATATTTTTTGCCATATTTCTCTTCGGCTTCTTTCACGTATTCACGAATACGAGCCTCTTCATCCTTTTTGCAAATTAGCAATACTCCATTATCACGAGCAATGAGATAACCATCTAGTCCTTCGATTACTGCCAATTCACCTTCAGGCAATGCAATCATATTGTTCTTGGCATTATAGAGCATCGCTTCGCATTTTGCCACTGCATTACCATTATCATCTTTAGGAGTTAGTTCATGCAACGAAGACCATGTACCCAAATCGCTCCAACCAAAATCAGCCAACATCACATACACGTTCGTTGCCTTTTCCATAATACCATAGTCGATAGATATATTAGGACATTGAGGATATATACGATTAATAAAGTCTTGTTCTTTATCCGTTCCATACACAGCATCTCCCATTTCGAATTTATCAGCTACTTCCGACAAATGCTTATTAAACTCTTCAATAATCACATCTGCACGCCAAAGGAACATACCCGAATTCCATGCAAATTCGCCCGATGCAAGAAACACTTTTGCCATTTCGAGGTTAGGTTTCTCGGTGAAAGTCTTCACTTTGCGCAAATCGTCACCTCCTTTACCTAATTGAATATAACCATAGCCTGTTTCAGGACGTGTAGGTTTCATACCAAGAGTAAGCAAAGCGTCATTATTTGACACGAAACGCAAACCTTCGGTTATCACGCGTTGAAACTCTTTCTCGTTAGTAATCAAATGGTCAGATGGCAATACCACAATATTGGCTTTCGGATTTTGCTTGCGGATACGATATACTGCATAAGCAATGCAAGGAGCAGTGTTGCGACGCATGGGTTCAAGTAACACCTGATTCTCTTCCAATTCAGGCAATTGCTCCAAGATTGTCTCTTTATAAATTTTGTTGGTTACAACAAAAACATTCGATGCAGGCACTATACCATCCAAACGCTCGTATGTCATACGCAAAAGCGAACGCCCAGTACCGAAAAAATCGAGAAATTGTTTTGGTTTTTCGTTAGTACTGACAGGCCAAAAGCGACTTCCTACGCCACCAGCCATAATAATACAATAGTTGTTTTTCATATTTTTAGACATTATGTAGGGACGCAGCGTACTACGTCTTTTGCGAATAACAAGTAGCAAGATATAAAACATACTCGTCTCGCACGTTTTTACTTTTCAATTTACAAAGATACAAAATAATTATGAATTATGCATTGTGAATTATGAATTATTTTTACTATCTTTGCACTAATATGACAACCAAATTTGCCGACATAATCGTGCCGCTACCATTAGCGCAAACTTATACCTATAGCATTCCCGAAGAGATGGAGAATCAAATTGCTATAGGTATGCGAGTTATTGTTCATTTTGGCGCAAGCCGATTCTATACTGGCATTGTCATAAACATCCATTCCAACCACCCCACTTACGACAAAATCAAAGCTATATCCGAAGTTATCGACGACAAACCTATACTTCTTTTGTCGCAATTACAATTATGGAATTTCGTTAGTCAATACTATCAAACTGCATTAGGCGACATCTACAAAGTAGCCCTTCCTTCGGGTTTGAAAATTGAAAATGAAACAATTATCGAACTCATACCTGAAACATTAGACACGAGACACGAGACACGAGATAATAGATTCACAAAAGGAGAAGAGAAAATTATTGAGATACTTAGAGACGAAAAATCACATTCGATAACTGAATTCACTACCTCACAACTAAAACACATCAAACACTTAATTGACATTGGGGTAATTGCAAAAACCGAAAAATCAACAGACAACTACAAGCCAAAATTCACCGATTTCATCGCTATAAATCCACTTTACAAAGATAATATTAACAACGCTTTAGAAATAATTGGAAAAGGAAAAAAACAGAGAGAATTACTTGAAAAATATGTTTCCATAACTAATTATAATGCTATAAACAGAAATGTTTTATTAGAAAAAACTGATATATCTTCAACTATACTCAAACAACTAATTGATAAAGAAATCTTGTGCATCGAAAAACGAAGATGTTATCGTATTGATACAACTTCTGAGGTTAAAGCTGAGGTACACCAACTCACTCCTGCTCAACTAACGGCATACACTCAGGTTAAATCGGGGTTTGAAACTCACCAAACTGTTTTATTGCATGGCATCACATCAAGTGGCAAAACTGAAATATACATCCAACTAATAAAAGATTGTATTGCACAAGGCAAACAGGTACTTATGCTTGTACCCGAAGCTGGTTTGACTCAACAATTAGCCAACCGCATGAAGCAGTTTTTTGGCGGTGAAATGGGCATTTTCCACTCTTTTTGTAGTAGTTACGAACGAGTAGAAACATATCAACACCAACTATCTGATAATCCATATAAATTGATACTTGGAGTGCGCTCATCTGTATTTTTACCATTCAAAAACTTGGGTCTTATCATCATTGATGAAGAACATGATATGGGCTATAAGCAGATAGAACCTGCTCCTCGCTATCATGCACGTGATGTAGCTACTCTATTGGCAAGAATTCATGGTGCCAAAACCCTACTCGGCACAGCTACCCCATCAATCGAATCTTATGCAAATTGTCATAATGGCAAATACAAATTGGTCGAACTCAACGAACGATATGGCGGTGTTGCGCTACCACAAATTCAATTAATCGACATCAAAGAATGCTACCGAAAGAAGCAAATGAAAGGGCACTTCTCGCTCGAAATGATCGACGAAATCAAGCACGTTATTAACAATGGTGGTCAAGTGATTCTATTTCAAAATCGCCGTGGATTTGCACCTTATATCAAATGCTCTCAATGCGGTTATGTACCTAAATGTCCTAATTGCGACGTCAGCCTCACCTACCACCGCCATAGTAATACATTGACTTGCCACTATTGCGGACACACCATATCAATACATCACTCACAACCAACTTTCAACTCTCAACTCTCAACTCTCAACTCTCAATACTCTTGTCCAAATTGCAAAGAAGGTGTATTATCTACACATGGATTTGGTACCGAGCAAGTGGAAGATGAAGTAAAATTATTATTCCCAGACTATAGCGTGGCTCGTTTAGATTTAGACACTTCACGTTCAGCAAAAGCATTTGACACAATTGTCGAAACTTTTCAAAATGGCAATATCGACATTCTAATAGGCACACAAATGATTGCTAAAGGGCTCGATTTCGACAATATTGGTTTAGTTGGCATCCTCAATGCCGACAATCTATTACATCACCCCGATTTTCGAGCTTACGAACGTGCTTACCAACTTCTTATACAAGTGTCTGGACGCACAGGTCGCCGTGCACAACAGGGCAAAGTGCTAATACAAACCTACCAACCCGAAAATCCTATTTTCAACCAAATCATACACAATGATTATATCGGGTTCTACAATCAAGATATGACCGAACGTCATTCTTTCAATTATCCTCCGTACGTAAAATTGATACGAATAACGATACGTCATACCGACTTTGATATATGTTCGCATGCTGCCGACTTATTGGCAAACAAACTAAAATTAAGATTAAAGAATCGAGTACTCGGACCAGACGTACCAATTATCGGACGAATACAAAACAAATATATAAAACAAATCCTCGTAAAAATAGAAATATCAGCCCCACTCCATAAAGCAAAACTTATTATTCAAGACGAAATACAAGGCGTCACATCTCAACGCCCCTACAATACCGTCCAAATCCAATTAGACATCGACCCAATTTAATATAACAAAAAAAAGGGCAGACTCTCTCAAAGTCTGCCCTATCTGTTATCTGTAATCTACTCTATCGCAATCTTAAGCGCGTCTGCCATGTTGCGGACGAAGTGGAATTTGAGACCATCAAGGTATTCTTGTTGGATTTCGTTCACGTCTTTCTGGTTATCGACGCAGAGGATAATCTCTTTGATACCTGCACGTTTGGCTGCGAGAATCTTCTCTTTAATGCCTCCTACAGGGAGGAGTTTGCCTCGAAGGGTGATTTCGCCTGTCATAGCAAGGCGATTTTTAACCTTGCGCCCTGTGAAACTCGAAACTAAAGCTGTGAGGATTGCAATACCAGCCGAAGGTCCGTCTTTTGGAATTGCTCCTTCTGGTACGTGGATATGCACGCTGTGGTTTTCGAGGTCTTCGTCGCTGATACCTAATTGCTTATTGTGCGATTTAATAAACTCTAAAGCCAACTGAGCTGATTCTTTCATCACATCGCCAAGGTTACCTGTAAGGGAGAGTTTTCCGCCTTTTTGAGTGTTGATTGACGATTCGATATATAGAATTTCGCCACCTACTTGAGTCCAAGCCAAGCCTGTGACTACACCGCAATATTCGCTGATGTCGTACATATCGTGGTCGATGTGAGATACGCCGAGATATTCTTGAAGGCTTTCAGGTTTGATTGTTGCAGTGAATTCAGGGTCAATAGCAATATTTTTTGCCACTTTGCGCATGATTTTGGCAATAGTGCGGTCAAGCGAACGGACACCACTCTCGCGAGTATAGTTGTCGATAATTGCACGCACAGCAGGTTTTGTAAACTTGAGTTGGTTCTTTTTGATACCGTGAATTTCAAGTTGTTTTGGTATGAGGTGACGAGTTGCAATTTCGATTTTCTCCTCTGTTATATAGCCACTTACCTCGATAAGCTCCATACGGTCAAGAAGGGGTTTGGAGATAGTATTGAGGTCGTTGGCTGTAGCGATGAAAAGTACGTTAGACAAGTCGTAGTCGATGTCGAGGAAGTTGTCGTGGAATGCATTGTTTTGCTCTGGGTCAAGTACTTCGAGGAGAGCAGATGCAGGGTCGCCTTTGAAATCTGAGTTCACTTTGTCAATTTCATCAAGCACAAATACAGGGTTAGAAGAGCCACATTTGTTGAGGTTTTGGATTATGCGACCAAGCATAGCACCGATGTATGTGCGACGGTGACCACGGATTTCAGCCTCGTCGTGAAGACCACCGAGTGATACGCGCACATATTTGCGTCCGAGAGTTTCGGCAATAGACTTTCCGAGCGAAGTTTTACCTACACCAGGAGGACCATAGAGGCAGATGATAGGCGATTTGAGGTCGCCTTTGAGTTTGAGCACAGCGAGGTGTTCGATGATGCGGTCTTTGACTTTCTCCATGCCAAAGTGGTCGCGGTCGAGCACTTTTTGTGCTTTTTTGAGATCGAAATTGTCCTTTGTAAATTCGTTCCAAGGGAGATTTACGATAGTTTCGACGTATGTGAGTTGAACCGAGAAGTCGGGAGAGTTAGGGTGCATGCGTTCAAGTTTGCGCACTTCACGCTCGAAAGTTTCACGCACTTTGTCGCTCCATTTCTTAGTTTTAGCCTTCTCTTTCAATGCTTGTACGTCTTGACTTGCCGTGTCGCCACCCAACTCCTCTTGGATAGTCTTCATTTGTTGTTGAAGATAGTATTCGCGTTGTTGTTGGTCGATGTCAAGGCGTGCTTTGTTTTGAATAGATGCCTTGATTTCAAGTAGTTGCGACTCTTTTGTGAGAATATCAAGAAGGAGATAGCCACGCTCGGTGAGGTCGTTGAGTTCAAGGAGTTTCACCTTGTCGCTCAACGAGATACTGAAGTTAGAGCAGATGAAATTGATGAGGCTAATAGGCTTTTCGATATTGCGAATAGCGAAAGTAGCTTCGTCGGGAATTGAATTGGAATTCTTGATTATGCGGATAGCCAACTCTTTGAGGGCTTCAACGAGGGCAGTGAACACTCGGTCGTCTTGTGCTGGCTCAACCTCGTCCATGATGTTGATTTTCACGGTGTGGAAAGGCAATTCGCTGACCAATTCGGTGGCAGTGGCACGTTTTTTACCTTGAAGGATTACGGTTGTGGTGCCATCAGGCATTTCGAGTATACGTACGATGCGAGCCACCGTACCCATAGGGTAGATGTCTTGCAAAGTAGGGTTTTCGATTTTGGCATTTATTTGTGTACCGACAAATAGTTCGCCCTCTTTTTGATATACTTCACGCACTAAACGGAGACTCTTTTTGCGACCTACGGTGATAGGCATCACCACTTTAGGAAACAAAATCATGTTGCGCAAAGGAAGCAACGGCAATATGTCGTTGTCTTGGCATTCGATTGGCGACTCCTCATCATCAGCAATAAGCGGAATCATGTCGGCTTGCACTTCGTTGATTTCTTCTGATAAAAACATATTTTTTATAATGAGTAATGATTAGTTATTAGCAATGTGTCATAATGTCTCATGCCTTATATCTTTCATCTTATATCTATAATGACAATATGGCACTATTTGCCCCTTTTTTGTTTTGTAAGGGGGAATTTAGGATTGTACTATTATATGTTCAAGTAATGTGCCAAAAGGAATGGGGAATGAGGAGTTAGGAATGAGGAATGGAGGTAATTTTATTGATTTTTGAAAATAATAAGTGGCGGATAATGTGAAAATACACACCATTTTTACGACGGATAATGTGAAAATATGCACTGTTTTTGTTGTGGATAATGTGAAATGAAGGATAAAATAATTGTTAGATTGTAAATAACGTGAGTTCGATATAACTTTATAGCACACGGAACCGAAGGTCTTGAGCCTTGGCGAAAAATGCACAGAACATATGGAAAATTTTATTTAATCTCCCACAGATTACACAGATTTTTTAGATTTTTTGTCATCCGGATATAACGATTTTTCATCAAGATTTTGTTTACACTCGGCATAAACCAAATAAATTTGGCTTCTGCTCTCGTTTATAACAAAATTCGCTCTTTGACTGCGTCAAAATCGCTCTACAGATAACACGGATGCCATCCGGTATTTTTATATCGAACTGACGTTAAATATATGTTTCCTTATTTCTTAACTTTTTTGCTAAAAAAATTCTTGTCTGAGAGGTGATTTTATTTTTATAAGAAATTCGTTTTGTAAGTTGTAGCAACCTTTGAGCAAGGTGTACCGAAGAAAAGCGCAAAAAAAAATCCTGCATCATTTGAGGGGTGATGCAGGATTTTTTGTGCAAATGAATATTTTAAGGTTCATTTTTTCCTATTGTGGTATTTCCATTTAGAATAATTTCGGTTGTTTTATTTTTATCTAAATAATATACGCGTTGAACCCATTTTTGGTAATCTCCAGCTACACTTTCAACAGAAACATGAATTTTAATTTTTGTGATGTATGGATATTGTGCGGTATAATAATATGTTTTACCTTCTACTGTTTTTTCAATTGTATGATCATATAATTTTTCTCCTTGATCATTACATTCGAAAATACGTAATGTTTGTTTGTATCCATTTGTTACTTCACATTTAATGGAATAAGTTGCACAAATTTCATTTTCACGATTGCTTTCGCAAGAAGAAAAAACGAGTGTCATTGCCAATAGAGGCAAGAGGAAAAGTTTGAGATGTTTCATAATTAAAAAAGTTTTATAAAGTTGTTTTGCAATATTGCCGAGAGGGAGGTGACGACTGCGCTAACTTTATAAAACTTTTTTGTGTTGTGTTAAGCGGTGAATATAAAAAAAAGCGCAACTTCGTCATACGCCTCTATACTCACCACAAGCCCCATACACCTATGAGAAGTCGCGCGGATGACCGCATAACTATCCCAATGGTATATATGTAACAAAGCACAACTGCGGATGAGGTGGTAATTCAGAGGCGATTGCGCTTTACTATAATGTTTGATGTACGGATAAAACGTAACATCAATGCAGAGTTACGAATTTTATTTAATACAACAAAAAGAAAATATAGATTTTTTCTATTAGTGTCCGGTAAAAAATAAAACTATATCTTGAATCTGTAATAAATAAAGAGGATATATGATTTTTAAGTTTTAGGTGGCTTACCTTTGGTTTTGTAGCTGCTGAATAATTAAGTTGAAGATATGACAAAAAACCTTGAAAAGGTTCAATGTGCGTAACTGCTGGTAACCGACGATAGAAGGGCACCTGCAGAAAGGTAAATGACCTTACCTCTTCCACGACCCTAAAAGGGTCGAACAAATGTGTATCTGTTTGACCTCTTCGAGGTCGTAAGTATTCCTCGCCCCTAAAATTAACGTCCTAATATTTTTTACCGAACACCAATAATTTTCAAAAAAAACAAACCGCTCCTACCCTACTAGTAGAAGCGGTTTATTTTTTTACTCTCTTATTATCTTTAAAATAAATAGCCCATCTTAATATAGAAATTTGCCCACTTAGCATTATCTTGTTTATTGAGTGCCATTGCCCAATCCACCGACAACACAAAGTTTTCATTCATCGCCACTTTCAATCCCACACCAGTTGACATATGTGGCATATAGACTAAAGAGTTATCTAAATTACCCTCTTCATCAAGCACAAAATAATCACCCAAACCTCGTTTCATTGGGTCACTATCTACCGCATATGCTGCTTT
>JAZOMI010000013.1:0-2325 GCA_045653825.1 Candidatus Aphodosoma sp.
TGTAGGTGCTTTTTGAGCGTCATCAATATCTGATTTGGATTGACTGGCTTAATCAAATAGTCAGTGATTTTATTACCGATTGCCATATCCATGATGTTCTCCTCTTCGCTTTTCGTAATCATCACCACAGGCAAATTCGGACGAATCTCACTAATTCGCGCCAATGTCTCCAGTCCGCTCAAACCCGGCATATTCTCATCAAGAAACACAATATCATAACGATTCTCACGACACATATCTATGGCATCCTGCCCATTAGTAGCAGTTGCCACATCATAACCCTTATCAGCCAAAAATATCGTATAAGGCTTCAAAAGGTCAATTTCGTCATCTACCCAAAGTATATTCATAATTATTAGATTTTATCATTAGATAAAACGCAAAACAACCAATTTTATTACGCAAACACGCAAAAAATATCACAATAAAGGTGTCATATAAAATGGCAAATAGACTATACCATTCTCCTCTCTATAATCTTTATCGTGAATAACGTATGGCGTTGCTATTTGCTGTTTATATTTTTCAATACATTTTTGCAAAGAATTGAGAGTATAATTTTTACCAGATTTCACCTCTATTGGCGATATATTATGACGTGAAGTTATTGTTGGTTTTGAGATAAGAAAATCTATTTCCATCCTATTTTCTTTTATTTCCGAACTTTTACTAAAAAAATAGAGACGATGCCCTGCCGCTCTCAACATTTGAGCTACAATATTCTCAACCAACATACCCTCATTCACCTCTAATTTACCAAACTTCAGTTTTTGATAAATTTCTTCTGTTACAATTGTACGTTCATCAAAAGCATGGCTAATCAACAACCCTGTATCTCCCATATAACACTTAAGTGTAGTACGCACTTCATTCAGTTTCAATCCTATACTTGGTTCTGTCGAATTATAACAACAGTTTATTATTTTTGCATCTGACAACCAAAAGAACGCATCCTCATAATTATACATTCGAGCATTATTACCCAACATCGCAAGTTTGAATTTCTTCTCATGTTTTTGCAATTGTCCTGGTATTTCATCAAATATAGCGGTTACTTTTGCCTCTTGATTATCGGCATATTTTTGTATATCATTACGATAAAGCGACAATATATCACGTTTCACAACCTCTACTTTCGCAAAATCACGGGTTTCAACATATTTTTTCACAACTTGAGGCATTCCTCCCACAATAAGATATTCACGAAAATAATCCATTGCACGACGATGAAATTCACCCATAGGTTGGTGTTTTTCAAACTTACTACGTATAAATGGCATCAACATCTCATCCCCTAACGCCCACAAAAACTCTTCAAAATCCATTGGGAACATCTCTATTGCATGTTCTTCCGACGGAATCATTATATCTTTTACATTCTTCTTTATCGAAATCAACGACCCTGTTTCGATATAATCATAACGCCCATCAGCAACCAAATATTTAATTAATGCACGAGCTCGTGGACAAAACTGCACCTCATCAAATACAATCAAAGATTTAGCCTCCGCACCCTTTTGCGCTCGCGGAGTCAAACGCTTTTTATAGTATAATTCTAGATTTGCAAGAAGTGCATCTAAATCATCTGAATATGTTTCAAAAAAACTAAAAACAATAGGCGATGCAATACTAAAATCTACAAGAATATACGACGAATATTCTTTTTTAGCGAATTCTTCAATTATAAAACTTTTGCCTATTCGACGAGCACCTTCCACCAACAATGCAACCTCCCCTCTACGCTCTCGTTTCCATTGCAAAAAATCATTATATATTTTACGTTTCATAACCTTATTTTCTACATTTTTGAGATTTTTTAAACCTCTATTTCCTACGTTTTTGAGATTTTTTCAGTTCCAAATTTATACGTTTTTGAGATTTTTCCACGCATTAAATCTAATTAAACAACTAACAATCTGAAAATTATAACAAATAAATAGTATTTCAATTTAACTAATGCAAATATAAACATTATTTTTCAAACACACAACATAATTTACACAAAAAAATCGGCGAAGCCACATAGCCTCACCGATTTTCTAATTTATCATCTGTAATCTATTATCTACAAAACTATTTTCTCAACCTCACCCTCAATAGCAACCACATACACCCCACGTGGCAACGTCAATTGAGCATCACGACCTGTGTAAACCAAACGACCAGAAGCATCAAATACACTGTAATCAGTTTCTACGCCTTCGATATAAAGCATACCACCTTGAGTATAAACCACAAATGAGTCTGTATTTGTTGCGTCTATATCTGTTGGTACTTTTTGAATAAATTCACGCCAATAAATATCTTCTGCATATGCATTACGAG
>JAZOMI010000014.1:0-3543 GCA_045653825.1 Candidatus Aphodosoma sp.
TACATATCGTTAGCAGTCAATTTGTTGATAGCTGCTGCGTGACGACGGAGCGACTCTTGCACTGCTTCTTTGAATTTTTCTGGCTCTTCTGCCATCATGCGATTACTTTCTTCGTATGAATAACCTACTGGATAGTAACCACCTGCCCATGGGTTGTGCAATGATGTTTGGTCAGAACCTAGATTAATTTTGATATTATCAGCTGCCAAGCGTTCCCACAAGTCAACCACGTTGCCTTGATATGCCAACGACACAGCCTCTTTGTTTTTAGATGCCTCAAGCATACGAGGAATCAATTGGTCCAAGTCAGTATAAACTTCATCCACCCAACCTTGTGAGTGACGAACATGCACTGCTTTAGGGTTAACCTCTGCAATCACAGCCACTACGCCCGAAATCACACCAGCTTTTGGTTGAGCTCCCGACATACCGCCAAGACCAGCAGAAATGAATATTTGACCAGGAATTTCTTTAGCCAAACCTTTTTGTATTTGTTTACGCGCTGCGTTCAACACAGTGATTGTTGTGCCGTGAACGATACCTTGAGGACCGATATACATATACGAACCAGCAGTCATCTGACCATATTGGCTCACGCCAAGAGCGTTGAATTTTTCCCAGTGGTCTGGTTTCGAGTAGTTAGGAATCACCATACCGTTAGTCACCACCACGCGTGGAGCATCTTTATGCGATGGGAACAATCCCATTGGGTGACCCGAGTACATAACCAAAGTTTGCTCGTCAGTCATCTCGCAGAGATACTTCATAGTCAAGCGATATTGAGCCCAGTTTTGGAACACAGCACCGTTGCCGCCGTAAGTAATCAATTCGTGTGGGTGTTGAGCCACAGCATAGTCCAAGTTATTATTAATCATCAACATGATAGCTGCTGCTTGTTTCGAGCGAGCAGGATAATCGTTGATATTGCGAGCCTTCATCTCATAGTCAGGGCGCAAACGATACATATATATACGACCGTATGTTCTCAACTCCTCAGCAAATTCAGGAGCCAATTCAGCGTGATGTTTTTTAGGGAAATAGCGCAACGCATTATGCAACGCCAACTCCTTCTCCTCAGCGGTCAAAATCTCTTTACGCTTAGGGGCGTGGTTAATCTCTGGCTCATAAGCCTTAGGTTGAGGCAACACGTCAGGAATACCTGCCGCAATGTCTTTTCTAAATTCTTCAAGTGTCATAATATTAGAGGTTTAATAGTGCGATAAGAGTAGCACAACTTACTCCATCCCACCTTGTTTATTGTTATATACATTACTTATATCGTAATCATTCAAGCCAACAACTCCAACAAACCCAATCAATTCAACGCCCCAACCATAGGCTATCGACTTTCAATTCGCAAAGATACAAAAAAATGCACAAAATACAATACACAATACACAATATTTTTCATTTTTGTAAATCAACTTTTTTTCGTAACTTTGCATTTTAAAATATCAAGTAGACTAAACCTTCTAATACTAAACGAAACAGAAAGGTTAATCTCGCTACTTATAACTAATAATCTAACACTTAATTACAAATAGCATGCATCGCTATTCAGTACTAAATTACTAGAACATGAAAACAGCCTTCTTTAAAAACTTTATGATTATGCTTCTATCAAGCATGGTATTTTTATTTTCTGCTTGCGAACGCCCAGAAGCAACAAATCCTAATCCTGACAACAGTCAAGACTCTATCCAAGACACTATTCCTGAACCTCCAGTTATCAACGTTGACAAAAGTAAATTAAAACTCATCGGTTATTGTGGCAATAATATTGACATAAATATCGGAGCTGGACAAATGGCAAGAATAGGAGGTGCTACAACACTTCCAAAACCCATGTTTGGCGACTCTAAGTACATCGTTGGAGCTCGCGTATATATTGGAGCTGAGGCTACCGACACTAAAATCTTTATCTCTGCCAACCTACAAACCAACCTCTACGAACAACCATTCGAAGTTGTTCCTAACGCTTGGAATTATGTCAAATTCGACATTCCTTTCGAACTCACTGATTCGCTTGCTGGTGTATATATTGGTTATATAGGCATGTCAGACGGCGCTATGCTTGGCATGGAGAGTGGCGAATTCAAACTAAATTCTCAAGGAATGGGCATGGACATCTACTACGATAGCACCGAAGAAGAACGTTGGCAATATTTTACCAACGTAAAAGGTCATGGCTACGAAGGCAAACTTGGCATCCAAGCTGTTGTTGCAGGTGGAGATTATACCGCTGATGTCCAAAACGAAATAACTATAAGCAACATTCGCGTAGATCGCAAACTTCCTATCAATACACCAAATATTATCCAATTCGATGTTTTCAATTATGGCGTTTGCACCGTCAACAACATAGTAGTAGATTACGAATATAATGGACAGCAAAATACAATAACATACAACAACCTTGACCTCTGGAATGGAATGAGCTATAAAGTTAAAATTACCGACATTACAACTCCAAATACAGAAGGCACATATTCTTTGACAGTATCAACAAGTTCTGATGTTTTAGACAGCAATCCTAAAGACAATACTTTCATAATCAGTCAGGATATCTATGCTAATGGATTCCAACGTAAAGTCCTTATCGAAAAATTCACAAGCCAAGGCTGCTCAGCTTGCCCCAAAGGCGCCGAAATCGTCAAAGCGACTCGTGCTGCTTTCGAAGGCCGCTCTATCGAAGTCGCCCACCACGAAGGATTTGGTGCCGACGCATTTACAATCGATGAAAGTGTCAAATACGCTAACCACTTCTTCTCTCAAGGAAAATTTGGTCCCGCAATTATGATTGACCGCAACGTCGGCAACTCCGAAAACCCAGAATCTGTTGTTGGCCGTATAAACGACAATTCAAAACCATTATTCACTGAGGCTATTCTCAAAAAAGCCCTCGAATCAATCGCTCCACTCAATATCAATATCGCTCATTCTTACAATGAATCAACACGCCAACTCACTGTTACTGTCAGTGGCGAAGCTATACATGAACTCCCTAACGCTCACGTGAATGTATGGCTCACTCAATCTAATATCAAAGCCAAGCAAGCCAACGGTGGTGACAACTACAGTCACAATCACGCTATACGCGCTACTCTCACTGGTACTTGGGGCGAACCTCTCGTTCTCACTCCTGAAAACAAATACGAAATGACTTTCCGCTACCAAATCCCTGAAAAAATTGATTACTTCGATGTTGTTATAGAAGATATAGAAATAGTAGCATTCGTTGCCGACTACGACGCATCAAATAGCTTCAACTGTCGCGTTCACAACGCCGAAGCCGTAGCACTCAAATAAAGTTGAGAGTTGAAAGTTGAAAATTACCATTCGGTATTAACTCTAATCTCTAATCTCTAAACTTTTCACAGCAAACTCTTGCACAATTAAAATATTTATTATAACTTTGCAATCCGAAAGTGCTTCACGGAGTGAAAGCTCTTAAGTAACTAATTATTAACCAATAAACTTTATCTGTATGTACTTAGACGCAGAAAAAAAACAAGAAATTTTTGGTAAATACGGTAAATCAAC
>JAZOMI010000015.1:0-28394 GCA_045653825.1 Candidatus Aphodosoma sp.
TGGGTAGATATGAACGACCCATATATCACTTACGACAATAAATATATCGAAACACTTTGGTGGTTGCTCAAACAATTGTATAACAAAGGTTTGTTGTATAAGGGTTATACAATCCAACCATATTCGCCTGCTGCAGGTACAGGTCTTTCTACTCACGAACTCAATAAACCAGGTTGCTATGGCGATGTGAAAGATACAACTTGTACTGCTCAGTTCAAGGCGAAAAAGGTAAATGGTTTTGATAATCTCAAAGGCGATGTTTATTTCTTGGCATGGACAACTACTCCTTGGACTTTGCCTTCAAATACAGCACTTTGCGTTGGTCCAAAAATCGAATATCTTGCAGTAGAATCATTCAATCCATATACAGGCATCCCTGCTACATATATCGTAGCAAAACCATTGTTTGCTTCACTATTCAATCCAAAAGCTGCCGAAGTGGCTATGGAAGACTACAAGCCAGGCGACAAACTTGTGCCTTATCGCGTAGTTGGCGAATGTATGGGTACCGACTTGGTTGACTCGGAATACGAACAACTTATCCCTTGGGTAAACCCAGGCGAAGGTGCATTCCGCGTGATTCAAGGTGATTATGTGACAACCGAAGATGGTACTGGTATCGTTCACATTGCTCCTACATTCGGTGCTGATGACGCATTTGTGGCTAAAAAAGCTGGCGTGCCAGGTCTTACTATGTCAACAGCCAAAGGCGAAACTCGCCCAATGGTGGATATGACAGGTAAATTCTTCCTCCTCGAAGACCTTGATGCCGATTTCGTTAAAGCTAACGTAAATGTTGAAACATATAAAGAGTTTGCTGGTCGTTTCGTGAAAAATGCTTATGACCCAACACTCACCGACCAAGACGAAACTCTCGTCGTGGCTATCTGTATGATGCTCAAACAACAAAACCTTGTGTTCCGCATCGAAAAACATGTCCACAACTATCCACACTGCTGGCGTACCGACAAACCAGTGCTCTATTATCCACTCGACTCATGGTTTATCCGCACAACTGCCGTACGCGATGAGATGATTGCTCTTAACGAAACAATCAACTGGAAACCACAATCGACAGGTACAGGTCGTTTCGGTAAATGGCTCGAAAACCTTCAAGATTGGAACCTCTCTCGTTCGCGTTATTGGGGTACTCCGCTCCCAATTTGGCGCACAGAAGATGGCTCGGAAGAGAAATGTATTGGCTCGGTAGAAGAGTTGCTTGGCGAAATTGAGAAGTCAATCGCAGCAGGTTTCATGACAGAAAACCCATATAAAAACTTCCGTCTCGGTGACATGAGCAAAGAGAACTGGGACCCATCGAATATCGACCTTCACCGTCCATACGTTGATGGTATCGTGCTTGTGAGCGAATCGGGCAAACCAATGAAACGCGAACTCGACTTGATTGACGTTTGGTTCGACTCTGGTGCTATGCCATACGCTCAAATCCACTATCCATTCGAAAACAAAGAGGCATTCGACTCTAAATCAGTATATCCAGCCGACTTTATTTCGGAGGGTGTTGACCAAACTCGTGGTTGGTTCTTTACACTTCACGCAATCGGCACAATGGTGTTCAACTCAGTGGCATTCAAAAACGTTATCTCTAACGGTCTTGTGCTTGACAAAAACGGAAACAAAATGTCGAAACGCCTTGGCAATGCAGTTGACCCATTCTCTACAATCGAGAAATATGGTTCTGACCCATTGCGTTGGTATATGATGACAAATGCGTCGCCTTGGGATAACCTCAAATTCGACGTAGATGGTGTAGAAGAAGTTCGTCGTAAATTCTTCGGTACACTCTATAATACATATTCATTCTTCGCACTTTATGCTAATGTAGATGGTTTCGAATATAAAGAGGCTGATGTGCCAGTGGCAGAACGTCCTGAAATCGACCGTTGGATTCTTTCGTTGTTGAACACATTGGTTAAAGAGTGCACTGAGCATTTCGAAAACTACGAGCCAACACGTGCAGGCCGTGCAATCCAAGACTTTGTAGGCGAAAACCTCTCTAACTGGTATGTACGTCTTAACCGTAAACGCTATTGGGGTGGCGAGTATAATACAGATAAAATCTCGGCTTATCAAACACTCTATACATGTCTTGCGACAGTGGCAAAACTCATGGCTCCTATCGCGCCATTCTTTGCTGACCAATTGTATCTCGACTTGAATGCCGCTACAGGCAAAGAGACTGCCGAATCAGTTCACTTGGCTAAATTCCCTGTATGCGACGAAACACTTATCGACAAAAACCTCGAAGAGTGTATGCAACTTGCACAACAATCATCGTCAATGATTCTTGCATTGCGTCGTAAAGCAGAGAAAAAAGTGCGTCAACCACTTCAAAAAGCAGTTATCCCGGCAGCAGATGACAAAACACGCGAACAACTTTCGTATATCGCAGACCTTATCAAAACTGAGGTTAATGTGAAAGAACTCGAAATCGTATCGGCTGACGATTCATCTATCTCGCTTGTGAAACGTATCAAACCAAATTTCAAAACTTTGGGTAAGAAATATGGCAAGCAAATGAAAGAGATTGCAGCTGCAATCAGTGCTTGGGATCAAGCAGCTATCTCGGCAATCGAACGTAATGGCTCGGCTCAACTCGATTTGGCTTCGGGCGCAGTTGTAGTAGAACTTGCCGATGTAGAAATCGCTACAGAAGATATGCCAGGTTGGTTGGTTGCAAACGAGGGAACACTTACTATTGCACTCGACGTAACTGTGACAGAAGAGCTTCGTCAAGAGGGTATCGCTCGCGAACTTGTTAATCGTATCCAAAATATCCGTAAGTCGAATGGTTACGAAATTACTGATAAAATTGTGGTTGAAATCGAACGCCTCGATGATATCAATGATGCAGTGGTTAATTATACAGACTATATTGGTGGCCAAGTGCTTGCTAACGAAATCCGTTTGGTAGATGCACTCGAAAACGCAACAGAACTCGATTTCGAAGAGTATATCGTGAAAGTAGCAGTTGAGCGCGTGTAAGTGCTTGATTGATATAAATAGAAAAAATATCCATTTCTCATGATTGAGGGATGGATATTTTTTGTTTGTAGAGATAATGTTGTTGTTTTTGTTAAACCAAAGTTTGGTTTTGGGCTTATTTGGTATTGATTTTTTGTTAATAGATGTTTTTTTTTGCAGAAAAATTGGTGGTTAAAAAAAAAGGCGTATAGGTCAAATTGCAGGATGAAAATATAGTACTTTGTTTCAATAGGTCAAATTGCAGGATGATTTTTAGTGCAAATTTCATATTTATTTCGTACCTTTGTCATGCAGTCTGAAGCATAGTGAAGCTCTGCTGGGGAGCAACTTCATGAGGAATAAGATTGTAATGCGAGAAGCATATTTTGACCTATAGGTCAAAAATTTTCATTAAAAGTTTTGTTTATATAAAGTTTTTTTGTAAATTTGCCCCGATTATGGCGAATTTACATTTTATATGTGTTTTTATAAAAAAATTAAACAGTTTCTATCATGAATGAAGTGTATTTATATGATCCTGACGATGTGTTAACAAATGTTAATAGGGGGGGGGCAATGCGTTAAATTTTGTTTTGAATTGTAGATATATTATATAAGGTGACTGATGCTTTTTTTGTGTCAGTTACCTTTTTTGTTTTTTCGGAAGAATCTTAATACTTAATATTTAATGTTTAACTTAAATCTAAAATTTATGAAAAGAAAACTACAAAGAATGCTTGCTTTTGTGGCAATCTTATTTGTACCGTTTGTTCTTTTTGCACAGGAATATGGTAGTATTTTGAACGAAAGTTTCGAAAATGGTATTCCTCAAGAATGGACGTCAGAAAAAGTGTCTGGTGATATTACTTGGACAGTTGAAAGCGGAGATCTAACAAGACCTTCGGGTGCTTATGATGGCGAAAAGCGTGTAGTTTTTCGTAATCACACTGGAGTTACATCAAAAGCAAAAGCTCGACTTGTTTCTCCTGTTATGGATATATCAAAATTGTATCAACCAATTCTTGTTTTTGCTCATGCGCAAGATAAATGGACTAACGATTTTGATGTATTGCGTGTTTACTATCGTACCGCTGCGGATAAAGATTGGGTTGAATTGAAAGTGTATGATAAATGTATTGCTAAATGGCAAATTGATACTTTGGCTTTGATTGGGGCTACCAAAACATATCAAATTGCGTTTGAGGCAGAGGATATGCTTGGCCGCGGTGTTGTGCTTGATAATGTAGAAATTCGTTCTACCCCTAACTGTATTGCACCATATAATTTGACAACATCTAATGTGTCTAACGACTCGGTTGTATTGGGTTGGTTAGGCGCTTTTGATGCTTCAAGTTTCGATATCAAAGTTGATACTGTGGCATTGACTGCAGAGCAACTTAATGATCTAACATTTAAGGCATCTGTTTGTGATGTTAATCTCTCTTATGTTTGGGAATATACAGTGAAAGGTTTGCAAGCCGGTGCTAAATATTACTATTATATCAGAACAAATTGTGCGACAGAAAGTAGTGAGTGGACAGGTGCTGAATTTAAAACATCTAATTTCTTGAATCTTCCTTATGTAGAAGGTTTCGATTACAAATCAACTCCTGGTTTTGTTTCTTCCCCTGCAAATTGGTATTTGTATGCTTCTCCAGGTCTTGTTAAACCTTATGTGAATACAAACTATACAAGCACTGCTTTCTGGTATTTCTCTACTCATGGTAATAATCAATCTTATGCTTTGTGTTTCACTGGCGAATACTCAAGCAATGCTCGTAACGGCATCTCTGGTGGAGCTTATTCTTATGCAGTTTTGCCTCAAGTAACAGCTAATGTTTCTGACTTGGAAGTTACTTTGACTACTACTTGTTCTTATTTCCTTGATGCCGATCGTTTCTCTATCGTTGTGGGTGTTATGACTGACCCTGAAAATAAAAGTTCTTTTGTTGCTGTAGATACAATCAATGTAGATAAAATTCGTACATACGAAGAGTTTACTGTCTCTTTCGAAAACTATGAAGGTAATGGTAAATATATTGCTTTCATGTCTGATTTCGTTGAATCTAACCGCTTCCTTATCGACGACTTGAAAGTTGATTATCGTCCTGAAGTAAGCAAAGTAAGATTTGATGTGAAAGTGCCTTCTGCAACTTCTATCAAATTAGATTTCAACAAAGCTTACGACAAATATGAAGTAGTTGTTGCTAAATCTGAATTGAACATTGCTAATATCGACAACTCTCAAATCATCTTGCAAAAAGAGGTAACTAATTTAGAAGAAATCACTGGCCTCCCATCTGCAACAGATTTGTATATTTATGCTCGTGGCAAAAAAGGTACTGCTGTTGGCGAATGGAACTCTTATCCAACATGTGTTCGTATGCCTGCCAAAATGGGTGCATATCCTCACGTTATTGATTTCGAATATTCAACAAACGACAGCTCTACTTTCTACAATCCTCACGTAGGTAACCGTTTGTCTACTTACAAACTCGATCCTGAGGTTACTTATTTGTCTAATTACGTTGACGCTATACCTCAAAACTCAAATACAAATAAGTCTGCTACTATCCCTCAAAGAACTAACTACGAGATGTCAATGTCTTTCAACTTGGAATATACTCCTGCCTATATCACAGCTATATTCCCTGAAATGGAAAATCCAAAAAACACTCGCGTTGGTTTCTATACTGTTAGACGTTCGTCTCCTTCTGCATACTATGTAGGTCTTATGTCTGATGCAAACGATATCACTACTTTCCAAGTTATCGATACTATTGTGCCTGAAATGAGATATACATATTATGTATACGATTTGAATAAGTATAATGCCGAAGGTAAATTCTTTGCTGTACTTATGGATGCTAAATATAATTTCCCTGACCTCGATCCAACAGCACTTAATTATGTTTATTGCTACCTCGACGATGTTAAATTCAGTACTATTCCTGTTTGCGGCTCTCCAACAAATATCAAAATTGATAGCGATTTGACTAATCCTTCTAAAGTTAATTGCTCTTGGGATGCTAACGGCGCAAATAGCTGGAAAGTTCGTATTGCCGAAACTGACTACGACATGGAAACTTTAGATGCTACTAATGATAATGTATATATATACGACACTGTCGTAACTACAAATTCATTGCAATGCGAAAATCTTGTTTTCCCTGGCAAACGTTACTACTATTGGATTAAATCTTCTTGTGGCGAAACTGAAGGTGAATGGACTGTAACTAACTATTTCGATACAGAATGTTATGCTCAATGGCCTATCCCTTACGTTCAAGATTTCGATAGAGACGAGTATATTGCATCTTCTGCTGAAAAGAATTTCCAAGTGCCTTGTATGACAACAACTTTGGTTTCTTATATTTCTGGTGGTTCTACTTCTGTAACAACTTATTATCCACATATTGCTGAAAATAATGGTACAACAACTATCTATGCTGCAAGTGGCACTAAAGCACTTCGTTTCTCTAAACCTTCTGCTTCTATTGCTGATAAGAAATTGTATGTGGCATTGCCAAAAATGGCTGAAGCTATCAACAAATTGCAATTGTCTGTGAAACTTAAAGCTTTTTCTGCAAATCAAGCTCTCTTGCTTGGTGTGATGACAAATCCTTATGACTCTACGACTATTGAACCATTGACTGTTATCAAACCTAAAGTAGGCGAGTATTTAGAGTATATTGTTAGCTTTGCTAATTATAAAGGTAATGGCGAATATATCGTTCTTGCATCAGATCATAGTTTTACTTCTACTGATTCGTACGGCTTATGTATAGATGATATAGTTGTAGATTATATTAGTGACTGTAGTCGCCCTGAAAATGTTAAGGTTGTAGAGACTAATAATACAACTGCAACTATTCAATGGGAGTCGGTTGGAGCTACAACTTGGCGCGTGTTGCTTGCGTCGGCACAATTGTCTATTGAAGATTTGAATAATCCTATAGTAGGTGAAAATATTCTAAGATTAGATACCGTTACAACTACAACTTATACATTAAATAATCTTGAGGGAAATAAAGAGTATGTAATCTATGTTCAAGCGCTATGTGCTGATAGCAAAACAAGTGCATGGGCAAACGTGATCAAATTCCGCACAACTTGTGAGATAAAGAATACTTACGAGTTGGGTATAGAGAAATTTGATGATTATGGTACAACTCAATTGACATCTTATCCTCCTTGTTATATTGTTGGAAATAAAAATCCACAAGCTGCAACTAGTGCAAAATATACAATTCCATATTGTAATACTGGCTATAAACATAGTGGAGGTGCGTCGTTGTTGTTGCGTTCGACTACTGACTACAATGGTTCTTATGCAATTACTTCGCGTCTAGATATTAGTGATATTTCTATGTTGCGTATGAAATTCTGGGCATCGGCTGGTAGTTATGCTACAGAAACTTATGCTCATAGTATTATTGTTGGTGTGATAACAGACCCTACGGCATTGTCAACATTTATGCCAATAGATACTATTGTTTTGGCGAAAGAAGGACGTCCATACGAGGTGTATTTTGATTCTTATACTGGTGACGACTATGGCGATAAGGGTAAGTATGTCATGTTGTTGTCTGAGTTTGACAAAAACAATTATGCATATATTGATGATTTGGAATTTGACACTATCCCAACTTGTGTTCCTCGTTTGAAAGTTGATAATGTGGCTTCTAATTCTATATCAGTTTCTGTTACTGGTGGCAATGCTCCTTATCAGTTGAAATATGCGAAAGAGTTGTGTGATACATCTATTCTTAATGGAAATACATTGCCTGTTGAAACTATAAATGGTAATTCTTTTGAAATCAAAAATCTTGATTACAATGTAAATTATTATTTGTATGTGCGTCCAACATGTGGTGGCGAATATGGAGAATGGTCAAATGTCGAAGTGGTTCGTACAAATTGTATAGATAAGTTTACTTTGCCTTTCTTTGAAGATTTTGAAAAGAATGAAAATACTGGTACTAAAAATAATCCAGATTGTTGGATTTCATTCTTTACTGAAACAGATAATTCATATCCTGACAATTCAACAACTGCATATTCTGGTCAAAGATCAGTTCGAGTTTATACTAATAAAAAAGATGTTAGACCATATTTAGTGTCACAAGAAATAGATGTTGACGCGTTGTCTAAATGTCAGATTTCATTCCAAATGAGACCGACCGTAGTGAATAAGGATTTGTCTCTTATTATTGGTGCTGTAGAGTCTATTGATAGCATTGTTTCTTCATTTGTGGCTATGGATACTATATCTGTAAATATGGCTACTGCATTATGGGAAAAACATGTACTTTCGTTAGAAAAATATCCAGCGACAGCAAAACATATTGCTTTCTCTACTGCTTATGAATTGAATTCTAATTCAAGCAATGGTGTATATCTTGATGATATTACAATTGAATTGATCCCTTCTTGTGCAAAACCAGACTATTTTGAGTTTGAAGGTCAAACAGATAAGACTTTGTCTTTCTCTTTTATTCATGGTGGTGCTCAAAAATATGAAGTAAAATATGGCAATAAAGGTTTCGATGTTGACACTGAAGGTTCTACAATGGAATGCACAATAACACAGTTTACGATTTCGGCTCTTACTGCCGAAACAGAATATGACGTATATGTTCGTGCTATTTGTTCAGATGTTGAAACTTCTCCTTGGTCGTTTGCTGGTTCATACAAAACAACTTCTGAGCCTATCGCATCATTCCCATATACTATCAATTTCGAAGATGATGCCGAAACTGCGAAATGGCGCTTTGCTCAAGAAGGTCAACCTAACCAATGGTATATTGGTATGGATGCCGATAGTATTGTGGCTGACCAAAAGAACTCAACAGATAAAGCTCTTTATATTTCTAAAGATGGTGGTGTAACTGCAAATTATCGCGAAAAAGTTAACGAACAAAGTATAGCTGCTACGTCTTATTCTTGGGCTTATCGTACAGTATATCTTGAACCAGGCGTTTATACTATCTCTTATGATTGGACATGTTATGGTGAGTTTACAACTTCTCCTTCAGACTTTGCGCGTGTTGGTTTGTTACCTGCAGGATCTTCTTTTGCGGCAGGATCTAATAAGATTTCAAATTACAATGCAACTTCAACCAATTTGACGTATTCGACTACTCCTGTTGATTGGTTTAATTTGTCTGAACATGTAGTGTCTGGTACATCTAACTATTACAGATTGTGTGGTATCGACTCAACTAAAGTTCTTGAAGAACAATGGAAAACTATTACAGAAACAATTGTTGTTACCGAAGAGTTGGCTGGTACTTATAACATGTTGTTCTATTGGACTAATAACGCATCAACATCTACAAGTTCAACTTCTTCAGGGTATTATACAAAACGTGGTGCTGTAATAGATAATATTGTGATTGCAAAACATGCTTGTAACAAACCTATCAATTTGATGTTGGGTGCTTATGATCATCAATCTGCAGAAATTAGTTGGTCTGACATTACTGTTGCTCCTAGTGCATATAAAGTTAAGGCTGTTGTTGCTGGTGTTGATCCTAATGCGGCTTCGGCTGAGCAAACTGCGTTTACTCAACAAGTAACTGCTAAAAATGTAAAAGTTACAGGTTTGGCTGAGAACACAGCTTATGATATTTATGTTCAGGCTGTATGCTCTGATGAAAATAGCAGTGTCTGGTCTGATGTATTGAACTTCACAACTGTTTGTGCACCTCATGCTATCGACACAGTATTTAATTTCGATTCTGAAGAGGGATATTATTTGCCTCCTTATGTAGCTGCTGGTACAAATGTAAATACAAAATACAAAATACCAAATTGTTTCGAAATTACACATGGAAAAGGTTTGGAATTTAAATATGCATCATCAAATGCTCCAGCATCGTTCTTCCCTTATTTGGAAAAAACTTCAGGTACTTCTCAATATTCTTATTCAGGAAACTATGCTTTGAAATTTGCTTATACTGATAGTACAAAATCCGGTGGTACTATTGCGTTGCCTTTGATTGATGGCGATATGGAAGAACTTCAAGTTTCGTTCATGATGCGTGCTATACATCATAACAATTCTACTAATAAACTTGTTGTCACTGGTATTGGCTCGGCTTATGCTCGCAAAATCACTGTCGGCACAATGACTGACCCTCGTGATCCTTCTACATTTGTTGCTCTTGATACTATTGAATATCCTTATCCTTACAACTCTCTTAAATCATCTAACCTTGTTACTGAAGATGCTTCTGGTAATAATTATTGGATAGAGGCTATTGTTCCATTGGCTGGTGCTACTGGCAAGTATGTCGCATTTAGAAATGAGGTTTACGATGGTAAGAAATCTAACCAAATGTTTATTGATAATGTTGTAATTTCAAGTGCAATCTCTTGTGTTGCTCCAACCGATGTTACTATTGATGCATTGACTTCTACTTCTGTTGTTGTAAATTGCAAACACGAAGGCACTGCTCAATACGTAGTTCAAACAGCTCTCGATGGCGACTTCTCTAAAGGTTTGAAATCTGACACCGTAGCGTCTCTCCCTTACGAAATGAAGGGCTTGACACCTGCAACTGGCTACTATTTGCGCGTTCAATCTATGTGTGCCGACGACGACTTCTCTAAATGGAGTGTAATTAGCGAATTTACTACTGCTTCTGTTATTGCATTCAACGAAAAATTCTCTAATTCAAGCTATTGTCCTGATGCTTGGGAACGTGGCTATAGCGCATCTGCCGAAGATGTATTCGATGGCAAAGCTACACCATCTATGTATGCATTCTCTGCTACAGGTTCTACATGGCGCACACGCAGCTCTGCTTTGTACGAAACAGGCTTCTTCACTACAAGTCGCATGTCAGCTAATGTACTTTCTACCGACAAAGGTTGGTTGTTCTCTCCAAACATCGAGTTGGCTAACACTGCTAAACAACACCTCGTGTTCGACCTTGCTCTTACATCTTCTGTCGATTACTCAGCTGTTACCGAAGAAGACCGTAAAGCTACTGACGACCGCTTCATGGTTATTATTTCCGAAGACTGCGGTAAAACTTGGAAACGCGAAAATGCCACTGTTTGGGGCCACGATGCTACTGCCGAAAATCGCTTCTTCTCTATTCCAGCCACAGGCCAACAAGTTGTTGTCGACTTGGCTAAATATGCTGGCAAAGTAATCAAAGTGGCATTCTATGTCGACTCTAAAACAAGCGATGCTAAAGTAGCTATCCATTTGGATAATGTTCACATCAACACTTATACCGAAAACACTATCACCGACGCTATCTGCCAAACTGAAGACTACGAAAGCGAATATTTCTTCATCACTTCTGGCGACTTGAAAGTTGGCGAAAACACTTCTCACGAATTGCGCTTGGCATCTAAAGCTAAAGAAGAAGACGTATTCTATTCATTGTCTGTTAACGTAACTCCAATGATCGAAACTAATCTTTCGGCATCTATCTGCGAAGGCGATGTATTTGCTAAATACAACTTCTCAGGCTTGATGGAAGCTGGTGTTTACAAACAAAAACATCGTGCAGCTAATGGTTGCGACTCTGTGGTAACTCTCACATTGTCTTTGACTCCTGCTTCGCAAGTGATGATTTTCGACACTATCTGCTACGGTAACTCTGTAATGTGGAATGGTGAAGAATACAATAGAACAGGTGTTTATGCAGATACTCTTATTTCTAAAGTTACTGGTTGTGACTCAATTGTGACATTTGTGTTGAAAGTAAATGATGCTATCCGCGCAGATGAATATGTAAATATCTGTTTCGGTGAGACTTATACTTTCGGTACACAAACAATATCTGCAACTGGTGATTATGACGAAACATTTACAACTGCAACTGGTTGTGATTCTATTGTCACTTTGCATGCAACTGTATTGCCTGATTATCGTAAAACAATCAATGCTGTGATTAAAGAAGGTCAAATGTATAATGAAAACGGCTTTGTTGGTTTGACTCAAGCCGATACTTATAGATTGCCATTGAAATCAGTAGATGGTTGTGACTCAACAATTACATTGAATCTTACTGTATTAAGTGCAGATACTACATTTGTAACAAATGAGATTACAACTGACGAGCTTCCATTTGAATATGGAACATTGTATTACGATGAAAATACTCAACCTGGTACTTATGTTGATACTCTCGATATCCAAAACGAAGATGGTAGCAAGTATGTTATTATTCACACTTTGATTGTACGCGAAGCTACAGGTGTTGCTGTCGACAATATCGATGCCAATACATTGATTATGTATCCTAACCCAGTAAGTGCAAATACTACATTATATGTTTCTGCCGAATTTACATCAGAAGAGCGTGAAGGCTTGTATGTAGAGGTATTCAATGCAATTGGACAAAGAGTATATGTTGATACTCCATCGATTTATCCAGTTCAGATTAATGGATTGTCAGAACGAGGCATTTATATGGTTCGTATAACAACTGGCACTGGTAAATTGTATCAAGGTAAAGTCCTTGTGAAATAATCGGTTAACAAACAATTAAAATAACATCGTCAAGAGATTTAACTCTTGACGATGTTTTAAAGTTTTTATGAAAACAATAGACAAAATCTTATTAATTTTATCTATAATTATCTCAGTGTCGACTTTGTCGGCACAAACTGTTTATACGTCGAAAGGATATCAAACTGGTTTTGAAGAAGATAACGAGCGTAGTCTTTGGATGTTAAATGCGGGAAAGAATGGAGAAAAGTGTGCTAATAAGTGGTATTGGGGAAAACCTGGTGCCAATGATGGGGAATATGGTTTATTTGTCTCTGATGATGATGGAGTTTCTGTAACTTATAAAAATACAGGCGTTTCTGTTATTGCGTATCGAAAATTTAGTTTTGATGCAGGCCTTTATGAACTTTCGTTTGATTGGCAAGCCGGTGGTCGTTTTACAGATGGATTGTATGTATGTTGGATTCCTGCAAGTGATACTACGACAGTTAAACGATTGTCTTCTGTTACAACAAGTAGTAGACAAGAGTGGATTGATCAATATGGATTGTATTTTGGCACAGATTCGCTTCGTCGAGGTCAACGTACTTGGAATTCAATTGTTGATACTATACGCTCAGATGGTCAGCAAGAATATTATCTTGTTTTTGCTTGGAATAATGGTGTTTTGGATGCTTATCAACCTGCAGTTTCAATTGATAATATTTTGATTATGGAGTATGGTCGTTGTAATCGACCATCTCAACTTTCGGTTTCCATAAAGGGTGATGATGCTATCTTGTTGTGGAAGGGTACAGCTGATGCTTATGATGTTCGTTGTATTAATAATATGACAGGAGAGAAGATTGAATTTTTTGATGTTGTTGCTACTTCTCAAGAAATTTCGGGTTTGCCTGAAGGTATGTGTACATATTATGTACGTTCAAAATGTGGTGGAGTTGCAGGTGCTTGGACCTCTATTTCTAAATTTTTATTTTATCCAGCAGTAAGATGCATAGATTATTTGAACTTATCACAAACGAACTGTTTTTTTGGTACAACAGATAATCCAAAAGCTTTTCGTGGTGTTATTGATTATGGCTATCAAGCGATGGAGAGTCGTCATACGATTCACTGGAATCCTATGGAACGTGACCCTTATACAAATGGTAAATTAAAGACAGTACCTGATGGTGAGATTGCTTCTGTTCGTCTTGGAAATTGGAATGTTAATGCTGAAGCAGAGGCTGTGGAATATAATTATATTGTGGATACAACAACATCAGCTATTTTATTGTTGAATTATGCTGTTGTGTTACAAGATCCAGGTCATGACTCTTTGGCGCAACCTCGTTTTACGCTAGAAATTTTACATAATGATAAACCTCTTGATAAGTTTGGTTGTGGCGAAGCTTTTTTCTCTGCTGGTTTCAATACCGATGGTTGGGAACAATTTGAAGGAGGGTGGTGGAAAGATTGGACTACGGTTGCTATTAATTTAGGTGCATATCATGGGCAATCGCTTAAAATAAGATTGACAACCCTTGATTGTACTCAATCGGGTCACTTTGGATATGCCTATTTCACACTTGGTTGTTCGGATGGTAAGATAAAGGGATTGAGCTGTGGAGACTCTCCTGAAAATGTATTTCAAGCGCCAGAAGGGTTTAATTATCGCTGGTATTTGCCAGAAAAGCCTGAAGATATTTTGTCAACAGAGCAAACTTTCGTTGTGCCATCTAGTGACACTTTAACTTATTTGCTTGATGTTATTCAACCAACAAATGTAAATTGCTATTATACTCTTTCGGCTTCTGCAGTGGGTCGTTGGCCTCGTGCTTATGCTGAATATTCTCAATCAACTTCTGAATGTAAGAATCTTGTGTCTTTTGACAATAAGAGTTATGTAAAGCGTATTAATCAAATTTCTTTAGATAGTTTTTCGACCGTAGAGCCTTGTGAGACTTATTTGTGGGACTTTGGCGATGGAACGACATCTACAGAAAAGAATCCTAAACATATATATCCAGAAGGAGGAGGTACTTATACTGTTACACTTTTGGCGGGAATAGCAAATGATGCATGCCAGGATGATACTACATTTACTATTACTTTACCTAAAATTGGAACAACTCGTGATACAACTCATGCGGTAATTTGCCGTGGTGATTCTTATTCTTTTGGCGAAAAATTCTATTTTACAACAGGATGCTATTCAGATACGATTACCTCTTCTTTTGGTTGTGATAGTATTTTTGTTCTCGATTTGTTTGTGTCTCAGCCATTCGATTCTATTATATATGACACTATTTGTAGTCATGAGGAATATTTGTTTGATGGAAAAATACTAACCGAAACAGGTAAATATACAGCTAAATTCAAGAATATTTATGGTTGTGATAGTTCTATTAACGTGAATCTTGTTGTGAATCAAACACTCTATATAGATTTTGATTCTATTGCAGTGGGTTGTATTGATGATTATGAGTTGTATGTTCCTTATAACATTACTTCGGGTAATCTTTTCTCTTATGATGCAATAATAAAATCTACTACAACTAACTATGATTCTTTATTGAATTTAGAGCCTAAGGATAATAATCTTGTTATTCCTTTGCCGTCGGAAATCAAACCGGGTAAGTATAATATTGAGTTGCTTTTTGGTGAAAATTCATGTGGTGAATCGTCAGAGGTTATTCCGCTTGAGGTATATTATTCAAAAGATATTTTGGTTCAACGTTGGGGTGATGTGTTGGCTGTGAAGAATCAAGATTATAATGGCGGATATGAATTTGTTGCTTTCCAATGGTTCAAGAATGGTCAATTGATCGAAGGTGCAACTTCATCTGTGTTGTATGTTGAGGATGGTATTGATTTGAACGATAGATATTCTGTGCTATTGACTCGGAAAGATGATAACTTGTCTCTTATGACGTGTGATGCTCTTTTGGTGGATAATAGTTCATTACAAGAGTCTAATATCATCGTCTTTGCGCAATCTGATGATAAAATAGAGGTGCAGACTAAGCAAAATGCAAAATTAAAAATATGGAGTTTATCAGGTCACTTAATAAAAGAAGTGAATATTGAATCTAATATGACTTCGATGGTGGATTTAGATTTGCATAGTATGTGTATTTTCGAATTTTTATTTGAAGATAAAAGTCGTGAAATTCGTAGTTTTCTTATAAATAGATAAATATAATTTGTATGAAAAACTTAAAAATAAAAATACTTTTTGTATTATTTTTATTTGTTACAACTCTTTGTGCTCAGCAAATTTCTATTCCATTTTCGTGTGGATTTGAAGATTCTACTGAAATTAGTAATTGGGTTATAAATGCAGGACCTAATGGGAATTTATGTAACGATCAATGGATGATAGGTAATCTTGAATATAATGAGGGCTATCAATCTATGTATGTTTCTTGTGATAGTGGTCGTACATCTAATTATGGGCATAAACCTAATGTAGTGATTGCTTATCGCACTATAGAAATTCCGTCTTCGTTGGATCCTAATAAGGCGTCATATTCTGTAGATATATCTTTTGATTACAAGTGTGTTGGTGAGAATAATGTATCGTTTTTGAATTTCTATTTATTGCCAGCATCATTTATTAGCAAGCAAGATATATTGTCTTCGGCAAATGGTGCAACGATGCCTACAAAATTGTCAAAAACAAGTTTGGTGACACTTAATGGAATGCAAGAGTGGACAACTTGGTCGACACCTCGCCCACAAACGCTTCCTGTTGATCAACAGTTCTATTTGATTTTTGTTTGGCAAAATAGTAATACAGATACGGCTGTTGTTGTACCTCAAGCTCCTTGTATTGATAACATACAAATAACATCTTCTAATTGTTGGAAGCCTACTGATTTAGAAACTTCATCGTCATGTGATACGTTGTGGGTTTCTTGGGAAGGTGTAAATGAAATGTATGAGTTTGAGTATAGACCATCAGGTGCAAAAACGTGGCGTGGAAACCAAACGTTGAAAGCAAAAGAGGTGATGCTTACTAATATTTTGGAGGGTGCTTATGATGTGCGAGTTAGGGGTATTTGTGGCGATGAGAAAAGTGCATGGGTAACTAAAAATAATGCAATATCTTTTTGCCCAGATAGACATTGTATTAATTACGTAAGTCTAGATCGTACTGGCGTTGTTTGTGAAATAGGTTCGGCATCAGATCCAACTAAAACACGACCAAGCATTTACCCTACAGGTTTGGGACAGAGTCTTGCTGGTCCAGTGGATTATGGCTCTAATGATAAGCGTAGTCGCCATACTATTAATTGGAAACAAGGAGAGTATGATATTCGTACAGGTAACAAATTGAGAACTATTCCTGAAGGTAGTTTGGCTTCAGTGCGTTTGGGTAATTGGGATATTAATAGACAGGCTGAAGGTATTACATATGATTATTATGTTGATACTACAACTGCATTTATTCTTTTGATGAAATATGCAGTTGTGCTTGAGGCTCCTGGACATGGACCTTCATCGGACCCATATTTCAAATTGGAAATAATTGATGAAATGGGAAATGTCATAGATCCAACTTGTGGTGAATTTGAGTTTACTCCAGAAAATAAAAATATCAAATGGAATAAATCAGGTGGTTTTGTTTGGAAGGATTGGACCTCTATTGGTTTGAATTTATCGGCTTTTCATGGGCAAAATATTCAAATCCGTTTAGTGACTCAAGACTGTTTACTCTCAGCACATAGTGGTTATGCTTATTTTACGCTTGATTGCGCAGATGCTGCCATTAAAAGTACAAGTTGCGGGGAGACTGTAAATATGGAAATGATTGCACCAGATGGATTCAGTTATATTTGGACTCGTCGTGAGAATAGAGATTCTGTTATTTCAACAGAGCGACAAATTTCGGTGCCTGCTAATGATACTACTACATACTACTGTGAGGTTGATTATATCGACCTTGAGGGATGTGGTTTTACATTGTTTACATCAGTTTATCCTCGTTTCCCATTTGCTGATTATGTATACGAGCATACTCCAGAAAATTGTGAGAATAGAATAACGTTTACAAATAAAAGTTGCGTACATACCAAAGTTGATGGAGTAGAAACTCCAACTGCAGAAAAATGTGAAACTTTTTATTGGAGTATCAATGATGGGGAATATGAGTCGTCGATAGAGAATTTGGTTTATGATGTTCCGAGAGAAGGAGACACTTTAAAAGTGACTTTGATGGTGGGTATATCTGACGATGCTTGTCAAGATGATACGACATTCTATGTTGTAGTTCCCCCTATTTATGAGCATAATGATACTATTTATGAGACATTATGCGAAGGGAATACTTGTTTCTTTGATAATAGATTATTGGCTATAAGTGGTGTCTATGCTGAATACAAGAAAAATATTTGGGGGTGTGATAGTATCACAGTTTTAGACCTAAAATTTGCTCCTCAACCAGAAGATGTTCATGTTTATGATACAATTTGTAGCAATGATGTGTATATGTTTAATGGTAAGGAAATAACAGAGTCAGGTGATTATGAGGTGATGCTTCCTGCACAATATGGTTGTGATAGTATTGTAATTTTGCATTTGGAAAAATTAATACCATTAGGAGTAGATGTTGAAGATGAGTATCGTTTTGCTTGTGAGGGTGATGGTAGCATTAAGGTGGATTTCGATTTTGTGGATGGTATGCGTGCTCCGACTGAGTATTCGTTGGTATATGGAACTTTAGAGCAAGGTGTCGGCTTTGTTGATCAAACTGGATTGCAAATTGGACGTGAAAATAGTTTGAATATAGAACTTCCTAATCCATGTAGGCCTAATAGTTATTCGGTAATGGTGGTATTTAAAGATACAACAGGATTGTGTGGTGATATCTCTATACCTATCAATTTTGATGTCTATTATAGTTCATCTATTTTACAAGCAAAATTTAATAGCTTGATTACAGTGCTCAATGCAGAAAACAATGGAGGATATTCTTTTGTTGACGGTGAGTATAAATGGTATAGAAATGGTCAAGAGATGGAAGGCGATTCTTTGTCTTACTTCTATCTCGAAGAGGGTGAAACTTTTGGAGCCGAAGATTGTTTTTATTTTGTTGCAACTCGTACAGATGATGGCGTGGAGATGAGATCTTGTGAAATTTGTCCTGGTGGGGGTACTCCTGTGGAAGAAGTTTTTGATTCTCAGAATTTCTTGCCGATTTCATTATTCCGTAGTGGAGATCCTATTGTTTTTGAAAATGTGCAAGTAGGTGTTGCTTCTATTTATACTATAGCGGGACAATTGGTGTCGGAATTTGATATTTCGGAAGGAACACAAATAGTTGCACCAATGCAAGCTGGTACATATCTTTTGCGATTGAGAACAAATGCTTATAGTGTGGTTTATAAGATTCAAGTTAGATAATATTTGTCTTGTAAATTATAATAAAAAAACTCTGCAAGTATCACACTTGTAGAGTTTTTTTTTATTGTGGAATGTGTTTATTTTACGTTGTCTTTGAGGGAGTCGGAGATGATTTTCTTGAGGGCGAGGGTTTGTTTTTCGGTTGCTCCTTGTTTGTCGGGTTTGTAGAGTGCTTTGTATTTGCATGGTACAAGGGCAAATTTGAGATCGTCAAATGTGCCTTTAACGTCAAGGCCGAGTCGTGTAGGGAGTGGACAGTCAGTAAGTGAGATGTGGTAGTTGAATGAGTTGTCGAGATTATGACGACCTGAGAGGACGGCTTGCCATTTGTCCATAGAGATGAGGAATGGGTAGAGGTCGACTTCGTCGCGGAAGACGGTCATTTCAACAGAGATAGAATCTACGATGTTTTCAGTTTTTTTATTGAACATCATGTATTTGGCTATAGTAGAGAAGGTCTCGCTATCGAGGAGTACGAGGTCTTTGCCTTCGAGAGCAGCTGCTGCACGGAGGGTTGACATTTTAGGAGAGTAGTCGGCGCGTAGATAGGTTTCGGCAGCGATGTGGAACTCGGCGCGTCCAGCAAATGATTTGAGCATAGGCACGATAGTATCTACTTGAGGGACAAGAGCGATGAGTTTGGCAATGTCGATATTCAAGAGGTGGAAGTCGAGGCCTGCAAATAGGTGATTGCGACGTTCCGAACGATAGATACCTGTGAGTTGCATTTCGGCTGCGTCGGTAGTGAAACCCATTTGTTCGAGAATAGCTTCTCCGTCTTTAATTGTGAGTTTACCCCCTAAGTTTTCGATATCGGTGTTGCCGAAAATGGCTTTTTTGATATGAGTGTCGAGTGTGATATTTACACGTTTAGGGACCATGAAAGGGTTTGGCTCTTCAGTTGGGAGTGAGGAGTTAGGAGTTAGGAGTGAATCCGTTGGTTGTTGGGCTTCGGCGAGGGCGAAGTCGGTGTTGTCGTCGGTGATTACGATTTCGTCGGTAGATTCGCTATTGGCACCAAGTCCATTGATGAGGTCCATGAGTTGATCGATGTTGGTTTGCTCAGATTGGAATTTGAGATTGCCACGAAGGAGACCACGACCTTTTGAGAAGCTTTTGAGGTTGGTGATGTTGCCTGATAAGGCAAAATCGGAGTCGTCGATAATGATGCGTGATTGTTCTATGTCGAAGTTGTTAGGACGGAATTGGAATTTGATGGCAGGGATGTTGATGTCGGCATCGAAACCATCGACAGCGACGAGTCCTTCGTTGAAATCGAATTTGATTGTAGGGTTGAGTTGGTCGAGAAGGTTCTCTTTTGATTTGTCGTATGATGTAAAGGCTTCGATTTCTAAGTTTTTTGTGTTGATATTCAAGAAATTGCCCATATTTGCGCGAATATATTCGCTTGCATAGGCAACAGCAAAAGTTGGGTCTTTTTTGTTTTTACGTGTAGGATAGACTTCGATTGTGCCTTTAGGTGTTGCGATGTCGAAGTTGATAGTGTCCATCGAGCCTTGAAGGTGGTCGAAATCGAATTGGCAAATGGCTGTGTAGAATTGGGTTGTGTCGAGAATGTCGCCAACACCAATTGAGAATTGAGAATTGAGAATTGAGAGTTGAGTGTGACTGCTATCTAATTGAGCATCAACTTGAAGATTGGTGCTATTAAGAGAGGCTTGTGCGAGTTCTTTAAAGTGGCGGTTTGTGTGAGGACTTGGAAGTTTGATTGCTAATGTGCCTTTAGTGTCTTTGATGGCGATGCTATCGTTATAAAGCACATCTAGGTTATTGTATTTTATAGTTGCATCGGCAATGATTTTGTCGAGGCGGAGATTGGTTGCATCTTCGAGATTGAAACGTGCTGAAATGTCGGCATTTGCGTGACCATCCATGTTAATTTTCATATCGTTAGGGAGGATTGGTCGGAGTTCTGGTAGGTTGAGGTTGCCTTTGATATTTAGATCACAAAGAGCATTTGTAAATGAGGAATTAGGAATTAGGAATGAGGAATTAGGAATTGAGAATTGAGAATTGAGAATTGAGAGTTGCGAATTAGATATGTTGCACTCTATTTTGCCGTTTGGATTGAGGTCGGCATTGGCAGATAGAGAGAGGTTTATGTTGTTGATAGGTAGAGGTAGTTCGGAATATTGAACTTTGCCGTCGGTGTAGTTGAGGTTGGCAGAGATGAGAGGCATGATGCTGTCGTTGTAAGTGCCACGAGCAGAGCCAGAAAGCGATGCGATACCGCTCACTTCGATGCCGTCTAATAGGTCGGCGTATGCTTCGGGAATGAGGGCAATGACCTCTTCGAGATTCCATTGGTTAGTGGCGAATTGGAGGTCGAGATTGATGTCGTCGTTGTCTAATTGTGTTACGCCATTGAGGTTGATTTCGTGAGAGTTAATTGCGAGGAGGGCTTCTTTGAGGTTGATGTGCATGATGTCGAGGTTGACTTCGGCAGGAACTTCGGCGCGAAGAGCGAGGCTATCGGCTAAGCGATTGCCATCGAGGTCGAAAGTTGTAGAAGGTAGATTGAGAGCGAGATTGCCATCGAAATGATTATCTCTAAGTTCTCCTGATGTAGTTAATTGTGCATTATCTACTGTGCATTGTGCATTGTCTATTATGCATTGTGCATTGTGCATTGTGCATTGTGCATTGATCTTGCCGTTGGCTCCTTGGAGTTGGGCTGAGAGGGTGGTGTTGAGTCCATTGATACTTGCATCGATACCTGATTTTTGGTCGATGTATGTAGCGGATAGGTTATTGATTATTACGTTGTTGACTTGTAGCAGGTCGAATAGAGAGGTAGATGTGGTGTCTTCTTCCTCTTCGTTTGACGAGAGGGCGACGATGTTGTAGTTGGCATTGCCGAGCGAGTCGCAGAAGATGTTGGCTGTGGTGTTGTCGAGATGCACTTGGTTGATGATGAGGTTGTCTTTGAATAGGAATTGGCTGACATTGACCGATGCTGCGAGACGGCCGACATGGGCAAGTGTGTCGGATTGGGCGTCGGCTATAGGGTTGATTACTCGGACATTGCTAAGGTTGATAGCAAAATTAGGGAATGTAGAGAAGAATGTGAGTTCGGCAGTGTCGAGGTCGGCATGGCATGTGATGAAACGGCCTACGTTATTGCGCACGATAGGGGTGAGTGTTTTGGGAGAAAACACTACGTTGCAGACTATGATTATGGTTACGAGGAGTATGCCGATGATAGATGAGAGCGTGATGGCTGTGATTTTTAGAGCACGTTTCATAAAAGTTGAAAGTTGAAAGTTGAAAGTTATTCGCTACGCTCATGATTCTTGCTACGCTCGGCATAATCTAAGCAAGCTTGATTCTGCTCTCGCTTATCGCAAGAATTGAGAGTTGAAAGTTGAGAGTTGAAAGTTGAGAGTTGAAAGTTGAGAATTATTCGCTTCGCTCATGATTTTTGCATTTTTCGCCATACGGCTCAAGACCGATGGTTCGCTCGGCAACTGAAGTAAACTTCCTTGCGCTCGCTTATTGCAAAAATTGAGAATTCTAATTACTCAATTACTAATTCCTCATTTCACATTTCTCACTCCTCATTATTGTTTATTGAAAGTATGTGTTTTGCCGAAGTCATCTTCGTAGGTGAGTTCGGTGGCCGTAAGTTTTGTTACTGTATATACTTTTGGTATGCTTCCGCCCATTTCCATGATGTGAATGTGAGTGAGAGCATTGCCTTCGAGAGTCCAAGTGAATTGTTGAGCTTCTGCTTCGGTAACCTCGTCGGCTTCGTCCCAAGTGTAGCCTGTGCCGTCTGCATTATATACTTCGAAGTTTTTAGTTACTTCAAAGTTTTTAGTGTCGATTTCTTGCCATTTGCCATAGAGGAGAGTTTGGTCGAGTTCGACATCTTTGTTTGGAGAACATGATGACATTGACACGATGATAGTAGTTAATGCAATGATTGCGAGATGAATAAATTTTAGATTTTTCATATTTTAGTAATTTAGTAACGAGTAGCGAGTAATGAGACTTGCCATTCGGGATTAATATTAGATTTTTTAATGTGTAGTTTTATGTAAATTTGCAATGCTACTGCAAAATTACATATTTTTTTTTGTTTTTCCAGTTTATGAGTTTGATATCAGCCACTTCATTTTCCATTTCTCCGTTGTAGATGATATATTTTTCCTTAATTTTCGATGCGAGGGTATCGCTTACTGATTTTAATCCTTTTTCGAAATCAGTGTGATAGGTTGCTGATGACTTAATCTCAATGGCTTTGTATCCTTTTGTAGTTGGGATTAGTAGGTCAACTTCGTTGCCATTGCTATCGCGGTAGAAAGATAGATTGTTGCTCTCTCCTTTGTTGAGTTTGTTTTTAATAAAATCGCTAATAATCATATTTTCAAATAAATGGCCTCGCATTTTGTCGTGATTTAGTTGTTCTTCGGATGTAATGTCGAGCAAAAAACAGGCCAGACCTGTGTCGTAAAAATATAGTTTAGGTGATTTTATCAATCGTTTTCGTGAGTTTTCAAAATAAGGAGGGAGTAGAGTGATGATATATGAAGCTTCGAGTACTGATAGCCATGATTTTATTGTGTTTACGGCAACACCAACTTCGTTGGCTAATTCAGATATGTTTAGGATACTACCAATGCGACCAGCGCAAAGTTTTAGGAAAATCTGGAAAGTGTGTAAATCTTTTATATTTAAAACATCGCGCACATCTCGTTCGATGTAGGTTTTTACGTACGACGGATAGAAGTATTTAGGAATGTTGCGGTCGGCATAAATAGCTGGGTAGAATCCAGAAAAAATTGAAGTGTTTGTATCGTGAAGAACCTTGTTTTCTGCAATTTCGGATAGAGAAAGAGGAAGTAGTTCAAATATAGCTGTACGTCCTGCAAGTGATTGGGTTATTTGTCGTAGTACTGCAAATTGAGAACTGCCAGATAATACGTAGCGTCGATTTGGCTCTGTGTCAACGATTGTTTGGATGTATGATAGTAATTGAGGTGAGTTTTGTACCTCGTCGAGAATCATTCCGTTGGGATTTTGTAATAAGAATCCACGAGGATCGTTTTGGGCAAACATTTTTACATCAATATCTTCTAACGAATAATATGGTAATTCGTTGAAAATGTGTCGTATTAAAGTGGTTTTTCCTGACTGACGAGGACCAGTTATGGTTATGACAGAGAAATATTTCTTTGCCTCAATTATTTCAGATTCTAAATTGCGATGTATATATTTTTCTGTCATATGTTTTATATGTTTATGTAAATTTGCAATGTCACTGCAAAATTACATAAATAATTTGATTGTGCAAAGTTTTTTTGATTTTTTTTGATTTTTTTTGATTTTTGGAAATATTGTGTGTTGTGGACTATGTATTGTGCATTTTTTTTTGTATCTTTGCAAGTTAAATTAGGTGAAATATGTTTTTTCGAGATATAGTAGGTCATAGTGAATTGAAACGCCGTCTGATTGAGATGGTTGATTCGGGGCGAATACCTCATGCTCAGCTCTATACGGGTGCTGAAGGCGTGGGGAAATTGGCGTTGGCGTTGGCTGTGGCTCAGTATATTTGCTGTGAGCATAGAGAGGGTGGAGAGTCGTGTGGACGATGTCCGTCGTGCATGCAATTCGCAAAGTTGGCGCATCCTGACTTGCATTTGGTGTTTCCGATGGCTACGAGAGATGGGGTGAAGGTGTGTGGTGATATGGTAGATACGTTTCGCAGTGCAGTGTTGGCAAACCCTTATATTTCGTTGAACGAGTGGATGAATGAGGCATCGGATGGTAAGTCGGTGCAGATATATGCAGCAGAAGGTGAGGAGATTATACGTAAATTGACTTTTAAACCATATCAGGGGCAATATAAGGTGATGATAGTGTGGATACCAGAGAAGATGCACGAGGCGTGTGCGAATAAGGTGTTGAAGATATTGGAAGAGCCATCGCCTGATACGGTGTTTATGTTGGTGAGCGATAGGCCAGATGATGTGTTGGGTACGATTTATAGTCGTTGTCAGCGTATAGCGGTGCCGCCGATTGATGCGAAAGATATGGAAGGAGCTTTGCGTGAGAGGTTTAGTGTGGAGGAAAGCGATGTGGCGTATTTGGTGAAGAATGCGATGGGTAGTTGGGGACGGATGCTCGGATTGATGAAAGAGAGCGAGGAGTCGAGATATGATTTTGAACTATTTGTGCAGATGATGCGTTTGGCTTGGAACTTGGATGTGAAGGGGATACGTGCGTGGACAGAGCAGGTGGCGGCATTGTCGAGAGAAGGACAAATCAGATTTTTGCAGAAGTCGCAACGATTGATACGTGAGAACTTTATTTTGCGATTGAGAAATAGCCAGTTGAGCTATATGAATGCAGAAGAGATGGCGTTTGCGGCGAAGTTTGCGCAGTTTATTCATGAGAAAAATGTGGTGCAGATAATGGAGGAGTTGGCATTGGCAGAGGCGCAAATAGCACAAAATGGAAATACGAAGATTATTTTGTTTCACTTAGAAATATTGTTATATAAACTTTTAAAAAAGAAAAGAGAATAAGAGGTAAGGAACAAGGAAGAGGGAACAAGGAATAAATAATTCTCAACTCTGAATATATTGTCTTTCTGTTTTAGGGGGACGAGCGAAGCGGAGGGGGTTAGAATTTTCAACTTTCAACTTTCAACTTTCAACTTTTAATTTGATAATATGGAAGAATTAACATTAAATAATGGTGGAAGTAATCCTGGAGTGAAGGGATTTAAGGGCAATACGTTGCAACAATTGCCTGTGGTGGATTGGTTGGCTGATTTGCCTGAGACACAATTAGATACTGACCTTGTAGAGGTGCAGTTTAAGAATACGCGTAAGGGATATTTTGTGAATAGTGCGCATATTGCGATTGAGAAAGGCGATATGGTGGCAGTAGAGGCAAATCCTGGACATGATATTGGCGTGGTTACGTTGATGGGGCGTCTTGTGTTGAGCCAAATAAAGAAAAATCGTATCAATATGGAGCGTTACGAGGTGAGAAAAGTGTATCGTAAAGTGAAACCTGTTGATATTGAGAAATATGAAGAGGCAAAAGCAAAAGAACAGGCAACGATGATTCGTGCGCGTAAGATTGCGAAAGATATGATGCTTGATATGAAGATTGGAGATGTTGAGTATCAGGGAGATGGTAGCAAAGCGATATTTTATTATATTGCTGATGACCGTGTTGATTTCCGTCAGTTGATTAAGGTGTTTGCCGAAGAATTCCGTGTTCGTATTGAGATGAAACAGATTGGGGCGCGTCAGGAGGCTGGTCGTATTGGCGGTATTGGACCTTGTGGTCGTGAATTGTGTTGTACTACTTGGATGAGTAACTTTGTGAGTGTATCAACTACTGCTGCACGTTATCAAGACTTGAGTACCAATCCGTTGAAATTGGCTGGACAATGTGCTAAAATCAAGTGTTGTGTGAATTTTGAGGCACCGATGTATGTGGATGCACAAAAAGATTTTCCTCCAAAAGATATTCCGTTGGAAACAGTTGAGGGTACATATTATTTCTTTAAGGCAGACGTGTTTAAGCGTCAGTTGACATATAGTTCAGACCAAAATATTCCTGCTAACTTGCAGGTTATTAGTGTGGAACGTGCGAAAGAGATTATGGCTATCAATCGTCGAGGCGAGAAAGTGATGTCGTTGGTTGTAAAAGATGGAGAAGCAGAGGTAGCACCTATTGATTATCATAATGTTGTGGGTCAAGATAGTTTGACTCGTTTCGATAAGAAGCAAGGTGGAGGTCGTCGTTATGAGCGTCGCGATAGAGGTGGACGAGATGGTTATCGTAATGGAGGTCGTCGTCAGTATAATAATCGTAAAGAAGAGGGTAATGAATAAGTTTGTGAAATATTTGTTTGGATTGGTTGTGGCTATTGTGATGGTGGCTTGTAATTCCGATATTGTGTATGATGGTTCGGTGCGAGTGGCTAATCCTACATGGCACGCTGATAGTGTTGCTCGATTTGAAATAGCTATTGAAGATACTTCATTGGATTATCAATCAGGAATTTTGATTCGTAATAGTGGGGATTATGCGTATCAGAATTTGTGGTTGTTTGTTACCGAAATTGCGCCTGATAGTACCATTACGTGTGATACAATTCAATATTTTCTTGCTGATAATTATGGTCGTTGGCTTGGGTCGGGTATAGGGTCGTTGTACACTAATATTTACTATTATAAAGAGGATTTACGTTATTCGCAAGAGGGAGTCTATACATACGAAATCCGTCAAGGTATGAGAGATGAGGAGTTGAAGGGGATTACTAATATTGGAGTGCAAATTTTGAAGAATGAGGAATGAGAAGTTAGGAATGAGGAATTGAAAATTACTTTTTAGTTTGTTTTATGGGAAAGAATAAGTTAAAGAAATTTGCCGATATGGAGCAGTTGCCAAACGTGTTCCAATTGTCGTATAACGATATAGTGAAGACAGGCGCACAGTTCGAGATGCGTGGGCATTGGGGAGAGCGTTATTTCGGCAACAACAATCCGATAGTGTTGGAGTTGGGATGTGGTAAGGGAGAGTATGCTGTGGGATTGGCACGTCAGTATCCTGAAAAGAACTTTATTGGTATAGATATAAAAGGTGCGCGTATGTGGACAGGAGCGACAGAGGCGCATCAAACGGGATTGAAGAATTGCGCTTTCTTGCGTACAGGAATCAATGCAATAGAGCATTTTTTTGCACCAGGCGAGGTGAGCGAAATATGGATTACGTTTGCCGACCCACAGATGAAAAAAGTGAATAAACGATTGACCTCTACCTATTTTATGGGATTATACAAGAAAGTGTTGGTGGATGGCGGATTGGTGCACTTGAAGAGCGATAGCAACTTTTTGTTTACATACACTCGATTGATGGCAGAGGCTAGTGGTTTGCCTGTGAATGTGGTTACGGAGAACCTTTATCGCGATGTGACAGATGACCCAGTGCTTGAGATAAAGACATATTATGAACGTCAGTGGTTGGCTCGAGGTATAGATATTAAATACATACAATTCAGATTGCCTGCAGATGCTGAATTGGTTGAGCCAGACGTAGAAATTGAATATGATGAATATCGTAGTTTTGGGCGCAAGAAGCGTTCGGAATTGGATATGGGAAAATAAAAAAAACAGACACTCAATAAATGTTGAGTGTCTGTTTTTTTAGAATCTATATCGAATGCTTGCTGCTAGCGCCCAATCGAAGAAGTGTCCGATTATTATGCCACGGAAGAATGTCATTCCGTATCCTGGACGGAAATCGAATCCGAAATTGAGTGGTACATTGTTTGAACCGAATTCTACACCCATGAGTATATTAGCTCCTGTTTTGCCTGCAAAGCCAGAGCCTCTTAGACTTTGGTGGATACCGAGAGAGACGCCACCACCCATAAAGGCATTCATATTGCCCCAGTCGGCAGTATATATTGTTTTTTGGTACGAGAGGTTAGGGTTGGCATAGAAGTTCCAAGAGTCTTCACTAGCTTGGATGAAGCCTGGACCGATGAAGTAGGAGCCTG
>JAZOMI010000016.1:0-5787 GCA_045653825.1 Candidatus Aphodosoma sp.
TTGTTTAGCCAAAAGTTCGTTGTATTGACGACGAGCTACTGCTGGCAACAAGATATATTGCATCTTGTTTTCAGGCATTTTGAGCGCGTTTTGTGGAGTAACTTCAGCACGACGAGCAACACCAGCACGTGAGTGAGCCATACGTGTTGTTACGCGCATCATCACTGGCAAATGGAATTTTTCTGACAATTCATAGCCATAGTGAACCATGTCGTAAGCCTCTTGTTGGTTAGATGGTTCAAGGCATGGAATGAATGCAAAATCAGCATAGAAACGAGAGTCTTGTTCGTTTTGTGATGAATGCATTGAAGGGTCGTCAGCAGCAAGATAAATCAAACCACCGTTAGCTCCTGTAATAGCAGAGTTCACAAAGCAGTCAGCTGCCACGTTGATACCTACGTGTTTACAGCAGAAGAGTGCACGTTTACCAGCATAACTCATACCGAGAGCAGCTTCCATGGCTGTTTTTTCGTTTGCGCACCATTCGCTACGGATGCTCAACTCTTTAGCCATTTTTGAGTCTTGGATAAACTCAGTAATTTCTGTCGATGGAGTACCAGGATAAGCAAATACTCCCGAAAGACCTGCATCAATTGCAGCCTGAGCGATAGCTTCGTCGCCCAACATTAATAATTTTTCCATTGTTATTAGATTAGATATTTAGTGTTTTAATGATTTTTTAGAAGACAGAGTAACATAATAACATAAAAATTATGTTCTTCTGTTCTTATGTCTTTTATTTTTATTTAATAATTTCTTACTCCAAAAATCGAACTGCCAATTCTTACAATCGTAGCACCTTCTTCGATAGCAATAGGGTAGTCACCTGACATTCCCATTGACACTTCGGTAAAGTAATCACATCCGTCGAATATTTCGTCTTTCAATCGCTCAAAAGTATCTTTTATTCTCTTAAATTCAGCACGTATTTTAGTTTCATCATCAGTCAATGAAGCCATACCCATCACACCGCAAATCCTAATATGAGGATGCAGTGCAATAAATTCGTCACTCAACAATTCAAATGCCTCTTCAGGTGTAAATCCTTGTTTGCTTTCTTCTTGCGCCACATGCAATTCTATCAACACATCTTGTATCTTATTGATTTTAGCAGCACACTTTTCAACTTCATCAAACAATCGCTCATTCGCTATACTATGTATCAATGCGGCATGAGGCACAACCATCTTCACTTTGTTAGTCTGCAAGTTGCCAATAAAGTGCCATTCAATATCTTTAGGTAATACCTCTACCTTAGCCACAAATTCTTGAGGGCGACTCTCTGCAAACACACGTTCTCCAACAGCATACGCCTCTTCAATAGCCTCAACAGGATGAAATTTCGATACACAAGCCAACTTCACCCCTTCTGGTATCCTTTTTCGTATTTCGCTTAAATTGCTTTTAATGCTCATAATTTTTATAGTTTTCTATAGATTTCTATAGCGTCTATAAATTTTCAACTCTCAATTCTCAACTCTCAATTGTTGGCTCGTACCTGAAAGCATCCAATATCTTAGTTTCTGTGATTGATGCAATTTCGTAATCACAAAGACTTCCTTCCATACCTTTTATGAGAGCCTTTACTGCATCCTGAAAATCAATAGCTTGAACCATCATAGTTTGAGCAATGCGTTTTTCAACACCTTTTTCTTCATCAAGCGATACATAATTCACACGACAACGAAACCATTTGTATTCTTGCAAATCTTCATTAAAAAACATTTCCGTAATCTTACAGCGTTTTACCGCCGAAACTGTAAATTCCCCAGTTGCGTATGCTTGACACTCTTTGCAAATACGAGTCTCTGCTTCTGTAAATGACAATGCATCAACCAAATAAGGTTCAGTCACTTTCTTCGCAGTTCCATCTTCTGCTGTGCGATCGTATGTTACTTTACATTCAAACCAATTATTCATGTTTATTTTTTTGTATTAAGTAAAAAGTATTAAGTAGTAAGACTTGGTCAGAAAAATTGGACGACTATCGGCTATTGACCATTGTCTATTGACATTCAATTTGCAAATGTACAAATTTTTTTTTATACAACACCTATATAACTCAAAAAAAATTCGTAATTTTGCATTACTTAATTAAACTTATTCGAAAAAATCTTCTCTAAGAAGAAAAACACTTTTATAAATTATTTATATTTAATTCACTATGAAAAAGAATCTTATTATCGTAGCTGTTTTAGCTTTAGTTTTTTCCTCTTGTGCATCACGCGTAAAAGAACCTGTTTTCTGTTTTCAAGGCAAAATGCTTCAACTTGTTGAATTGAATGGTGTGGCTTACGATGCAAAATCTACTTTCGAGCCTATTACATTTATGTTTACCGAAACTGCTGTTGCCGATGGCATTTACAAAATCAATGGTCATTCTGGATGTAATCAATTCTTCGGACAATATAAAGCTGCTGATGGCAAAATCAAATTTATGGAAGTCGGTATGACTCGTCGTATGTGTGATGAAGAATCAAACAAAATAGAGATGCAAATCTCTACTATTCTCGAAACAGCTAATGCCTATAAAGCTGAAAAAGGTAAAGTAACTCTCTACAATGGCAAAACTCCACTTGCTGTCTTCGAAGAGAAATGATTTAGTATAAATTAATTCATAATTATTGAACTCTAATTATGAATTATGAATTATGAATTATGAATTTATTTTACGCTCCCGATATAGCTCAAACTCTCTCTCTTCCAGAAGAAGAATCGCAACACTGCGTCAAAGTGTTGCGCATGAAGGCAGGCGACCACATTCATATTATTGATGGGGTAGGAGGTCTGTATGAAGCACAAATTACCGAAGCTCATCCTAAACGTACTCAAGTAGAAATACTTAGTGTTCAAACTGAATATGGTCGTCGTCCATTTCGATTGCATTTAGCCGTTGCACCAACTAAGAATATCGACCGTTTTGAGTGGTTTGTAGAGAAAGCCACCGAAATCGGTTTTGATGAGCTAACACCAGTTTGTTGTCGCTATTCCGAGCGTAAAATAATCAAACCTGAGCGCATCGAAAAAATCCTTGTTTCAGCCGCAAAACAAAGCCTCAAAGCCTATGTTCCACGCCTCAATCCAATGATAACATTCAAGGATTTTATAAATAATTTCTCACTCCTCACTCCTCATTCCTCATTGTTTATCGCTCATTGCTACGACCAACCCAAACAACATCTTTTCAACGTCTGCCCTCCTGCGTCGGATGTAGTTGTTATGATTGGTCCTGAAGGCGATTTCTCTGAAGAAGAGGTCGAACTTGCACTCCGCAATTCATTCCGAGCAATCACACTTGGCGATTCTCGTCTTCGCACCGAAACTGCCGGTGTTGTAGCCTGCCATTTAGTAACTATAGCAAATATTTAAATTTATAGAATAAAAAGAGGCTATATCAATTTTGATATAGCCTCTTTTTGTTTAATAGTCAGAAAAAGAGATGTATCTCTCTTCTATTACGTTCCAATTGAGAATCTTCCATAAAGCATTGAGGTAATCTGCTCGGAGGTTTCGATAGTCGATATAGTAGGCGTGTTCCCATACGTCGAATGTGAGTAGAGGGATGTAACCTTTGGTGAGAGGATTGCCTGCGTTTGATTCGGTTAGGATGCTTAATTCGCCATCCCTATCACAAGCGAGCCAAACCCATCCTGAACCGAATTGTGATACTCCTGCGGCAACAAATTCTTCTTTGAATTTTTCAATCGTACCCCATTGGCGCACAATTTGTTCTGCTAATTGTCCTTGAATTGGAGTCCAATTGCCAAATTGTTCGAAATAGAACGTATGGTTCCATACTTGTGCAGCATTGTTGAATATTGCACCTTTACTGTGGCGGACAATATCGACCAATTCACTGTCTTCAAACTCAGTGCCTTTAATTAGTCTATTTAAGTTATTTACATACGCCAAATGGTGTTTGTCGTGATGATAGCGTAGTGTTTCTGCGCTAATAGCTGGTTTTAAAGCCTCATAATCGTATGGTAATTGAGGCAATGTGAATGCAATCATAGTAATAAAAATTAAGGTTTTCATGATATAGATGTTTAGATATTAGACACGAGACACGAGAATAATCCCTTCCGCCTTCGGCTCGTCCCCCTAAAACAGGGGGATAATTTCTTTGACTTTTCTTGTTCAATTATTGTGCCAAAATAAAAAACGCCAAACTTTATTTGCTTGGCGTTTTGTTTATTTTATTTTGTCAGGATTCTTTGCGATGAAGTCTTTCCAGCCTGAGTATTTTTTTGTTGTTTCGGGACGGTTAGATTGTAGGAAGTGGCAATAGGCAGCTGCTAATCCGTCGGTGGCATCTAAGTGTTTTGGCATCATCTCTTTGGGTATGTGGAGCATGCGTTCAAGCATGTTTGCTACTTGTTCTTTGCTTGCCGAGCCATTACCTGTAATTGCCATTTTTATTTTTAGAGGTGCATATTCGGTAATAGGTATGTCTCGTAGTAGAGCAGCGGTGATGGCAACTCCTTGGGCACGACCAAGTTTGAGCATTGATTGTACATTCTTTCCAAAGAATGGAGCTTCGATTGCCATTTCGTCGGGTAGATACTTTTCAATCAATGCAGTAACAGCGTTAAATACCTCTTTGAGTGTGAGGTAATGGTCTTTTAGTTTGTGTAAATCCACCGAGCCGAGAGTAATCAATTCGGCATGTTGTCCCATTACACGTATCACACCATACCCCATAATCGTAGTACCTGGGTCAATACCTAATATTATTCGTTCGGTTGTATTTGGAAGTTTCATAATCTTAAAGTTTTTCCATAATAGTGCTGAAGGTTAATGCTTTTTCTCCAAATAGCGAGCGGATTTCGGTAATGTAGTCGCGTTCCATTTCAGCTTTCCAATTGTTGATAAATTGTAATGATGGAGCAATGAATTGAATGGCATAATTGTGATAACCATCGGTCGATTCGCTATGTATTTTTAAAAATAGAGGGTTTGAGAATCCATCATCAAGAAGATTAGGAATATATTGTGTTTGAATATATTTCAAACATTGGTTGGTTGTCGATTCGTGGATTGAAAATGTTGTGTTGATTATGAACATAATAATAAATGAAATGGTGATATGCAAAATTACAAAAAAATAATTGTTTATACAAGATGATTTTTGTAAATTTGCATTATATTTGCAGTGTAATTATTGTTAAACAAGTATAGGAGAAACAAATTATGAAAAAGTATGAATGTTCGGTATGTCACTGGGTTTATGACCCACAAGTAGGTGATCCTGATAATGGTGTTGCGGCAGGCACTCCATTTGAACAAATTCCAGAAGATTGGACTTGTCCACTTTGCGGAGTCTCGAAAGAAGATTTCGATCCAGTCGAAGAATAAAACTAAAAAGAGTGATTAGCCAAATAGAATAGGTTAATCACTCTTTTTTTTTGTAAAAAGTCGGTAGAATGAAAGATAATTGTTAACTTTGCATCACAGTAGGGACGCAGCGTGCTGCGTCCAAACGAGCGAAGCGAGTATAATTATATAATCATATAAATTTTAACCTGTCGGTTGATAGGACGTAGCGTGCTGCGTCCCTATAGTGGCAAAAAAAAAAAGCCGTTTAACATTGAGTTAAACGGCTTTTTTATAAGATTTTCTCGAACGAGAACTACTAAATTAGTTAGCAGCAACTGGTTCTACAGAAACGTATGATTTGTTGTTACGTTTTTTACGGAAAACAACTGTGCCATCAATGAGGGCGAACAAAGTATGGTCTTTACCGATACCTACGTTTTCACCAGGATTGTGCACTGTACCACGTTGGCG
>JAZOMI010000017.1:0-5509 GCA_045653825.1 Candidatus Aphodosoma sp.
CAACCGATAGCTTTAGTACCTTTGAGAGTACCAGGAATCATAATGTCGTTGCCGTTTTCGTCTTTCATCACTTTGCCTACAGGTGAACCACCTTCGCGCATAGGACGACCTTTTTCGCGAACGTCGAATGCAATAGCATTAGCACGACGAGTAGATGTAGAGTTGAGGTTATAGTTAACTGCGATAAGGAAATCACGAGCACCTACTGCAGTAGCACCAGTTTTAGCAGTATTTTCGTCCCAAACTGTTGGACCGAAATCAGGGTTTTCTTCTGCTACACCAAAGCATTGGGAAAGGGCTTCGTATTCACCTTTACGGCAAACAGCAAGATTGCGACGTGCAGGAGTGAAAGCAGCAGCTTCGTAAGCATATACAGGAACGCCAAGTTCGTCACCGATACGTTTACCTAATTGACGAGCATATTCAGCACATTCTTCGAGAGTTACACCAGCAACTGGCACGAGTGGACATACGTCAGTTGCACCCATACGAGGGTGAGCACCATGGTGGTGACGCATATCGATGAGTTCAGCAGCTTTGCGAACAGCTTGGAAAGCAGCTTCCATTACTTGTTCTGGTTCGCCCACGAAAGTAACAACTGTACGGTTAGTTGCTTCACCTGGGTCAACATCAAGAAGTTTGATACCTTCTACTTTTTCAATTACATCAGTAATCTGTTTGATTACAGCCAAATCGCGACCTTCAGAAAAATTAGGTACGCATTCAATTAATTTCTTTTGCATTTTGTATTAGATTTTTTTTGACATGAAGACATGAGAACATGAATTTACTCTTTAATATACACTGAATTATCATTATTTTATTTTTAACGTAAATTTTCATAAATTATCCATCAATAAAAATTTATGAGTAATTAATGGTAATTTGCGTTAAAAGAACTATAATCAAAAGTTATTTTCCTGTTTTCTTGTCTTCCTGTCTATATTAATAATTTTATTTTTTGTTCATTGCGATACGAGCGAGGAGCTCCATTGTGCGGATTTTGTCTTTGTAGAGGTTGTTGGCATTGATTTTTTCGATGCTGAGTGCCGCATCTGAGTTGCCATCCCAACGACGACAGAGGTACAATGAAGTATAGATACGTCCGATTTGATATTGACGGCTGAAACGAAGACCAAGTGCATAGTCCTCACCATAGCTTGTGTTAGGCACTTTCACACGACGAAGCATAGGAGTATAGAATGCACGAGGAGCACCAAGACCATTGATACGGAGCGCATTGTTGCGACCATTATCTGGAGTCCACTCTTTGTGGTCAATCAATCCAGGAGGAATTGGTTGCATATCGCCATTAGTCATTGTGTATGAACCAACTACCATTGCGCAGTTTTGTTCGTAGAACGCATTTACGATAGTTTGCAATGTGTTTTCATCTTGATAAACATCGTCAGAGTCGAGTTGAACAGCAAATTTACCGCAAGTTGCATGGTCAACACCTGCATTCCAACAACCACCGATACCGAGGTCGGTACGTTCTGGCACGAGGTGAACTACACGATTGTCTTGTTCGGCATATTTGCGGATAATATCCGAAGTGCCATCAGTAGAATAGTTGTCGATGATAATGAGGTTGAATGGGAATGTAGTTTTTTGAGCTAATACAGAGCGGATTGCATCTTCGATAGTACGAACACGATTGCGCACAGGGATGATGACAGATGCTTCGTTGGCAAATTCGCCTTCATCGAAATTAACCGACTCGAAATTAGGTACGAGGTAACCACCAATAGCTTTCAAGTGGTCGGTACAAGCCAATTCCATTTCGATTTGCACTTGACGGTTTTTAGGGTCGACATAGTCGAATTGTTTTTCGCCGCTCTTGCGTGTGTCGAGTTCGATTTCGGAATAGAGGTATTCGTTGATGCGAACGATTGTGTAGTGTTGGCTCACTTTGAGACGGAGGTTGTAGATACCAGCGAATTGATATTCGGCAGTAGTTTCGGCAACAGCACGTTTCAACGCTTCGGCATTGTAGAACAACACAGAACCGAAATTGAAATCGTCGCGAAGGCTACCCACTTGATAATCAATAGTAGGAGCATTTTTGCGCTCGCCATCTACGATTTGGTAATAGTCGCTATAAATCATACCCACGCCAGAACCAGCAGCAAGATTATAGAAACGCTCGATGCCATATTGACCAAATTCCAAAGTAGTATATTTGGTATAAATCAATGAGAATTCCGCATCGCTATGTTCAGCAATTTTAGCCACAGTGGCAGAGCTATTCAACGAGTCAACCACCAAACATTTGCAGCCTTCATATTCCACTGGCTCATTTGCCAAAAGATAGATGTCGGCCACCAATTCCGAAGCCTTAAGACCTTCGACTGTAGATTTGAATTGCTCTACAGATTGAGCTGGAATAAAACAATTAATTTTTTTCATATATTAATATTTTAGATATAAGACACGAGATGTGAGATGCGAGACTTACTCGCTTCGCTCGTTAGGACGTAGCACGCTACGTCCCTACTTTAAGAAATCAAGTATTTGTTGCATAAAGCGGATTTGCATCTCTTCTGTCGCCAATGTTTCGAATGGGAAACCGCACACAACAACACGATAATCATCTCCCGAATATGCCACTGCAGCACTATTATTGTTTTGCGAATAACGCACTACTGTATAAGCATTTTTGCCCACAGGCACTATCGCATCGGGACTTTCTACCGCATAAATATCTTCGTTCAAGTGTTGAACAAACCGATATTCACCTTCAAACGATGTATTATTCGGCGCATAAACCGCCTTTAATTCGCCATTTTGTGTAGCACGGTCGGCACGCCATTCCACTTTAAGAACATCCTTAACAAACTGTCTATCAGCCTTAGTAGCATTCACCGACAACCAATTGTCCGACACAACGTATGCCCCCGACACAAACAACGCCCCACCTGCCGAAACATAACGGCGCAGTTCTCGTTGCAAATTTACTGAAAAAGTTCTGTATTTGCAACTATTTGAGTCATTACCCCACAAAGTTTCTTTCTGTTCGCCAAGTATAAGGTCAACAAGTTTATAATCAACTATATCGACATCACCATTTTCTACTGCTGCACGCGAACAAGAGACGAAACTATAACCAGATTTGACTATTGCTCTACCATGCACAAAAGGAAAATCGTGAGTATTGCCTGCAACTATCATCTGCTCGTAATCGCTATTGCTTTGTCCCCAACCCGAATCATCATCCGAAATCCATGGGTGGCGCGAATCGAAATCGTGCTGACGCCCAGTATATTGCAACTCTACTCCATCGCCTACGCCACGGTCGAGCCACTCAGGGAAGCCTGCATACGGAGCAGATTGGAAACCTTCGGGACCTGCCACACGGTCAAAACCATTGATAACAAGCACTTTACCCTTTGCATTACGAGCCGAATATGCCGAAAGTATTTCACTATCCATACTTGCACCGCCTGCATTCACTGCCACCACCTTATAACTCATCATCTCATCTACGCCAATAGGCAAAACTGCCACTGTATCATCGACTAACACACCATTATCCCACCCTTCGCCATCGCGACGAGTATAGACAACATAACTCTCTGCCACCGCAGTAGATTCGAGCGAATCGATAGTTGGTCGCCAAGAGAGGCGCACTTTGTTATCGCCAATCAATCGAAGCGCAAAGCTATTGATAGGGAGAGGCGCAATAACGTAATCTTTATTATTCTGAGTAGCAATGAATTTTGTCATTGCCTTATAAATCGCACGCGAAACGATAAACTTAAAGCGAGGGTCAAGTCCATAACGCATATCCTCAAAGTTCTGATGCGAAAGCAATTCAAGCAACATAGCAGGCACCTCTGGACGACGCGACTCACTATACGAGCGGTCCCACATCCAACGCTGAGTCCAACATGGATTAGCAGTAGCACGAATATCACCTACAATTTGCGACATCATAAAATCAGTGAAATCGCGCGATGCAAAACGACTTTGCCCCGATGGAAAATCGTATTTATACTCTTTTTCGTTCACATCGAAAGGTGTTGTATAGATACAAAGCGTACCGATTGCAGTATCCAATTTACAACCCGCATCAGAGTGGAAAGCAAAAGAGAGGTCGATAGGAATACCCAAACCTGCAGAGTCAGGAGCATTCACCGAGCCTTGATTGAGCCAATTAACCCATTGAGCACGACAAGTATAGTCGTCAGTATAATCGTTCAATCCCTTAGTATAAGAAATTACCGAATCAGGAGCACCAGCCCATTGCATCCAATAGCGTGCTGCTTCCCAAAAACGAGCACGACCACTTGTTTCGTATGCCTCTTTTTCGAAAATAGATATTTTGCGTTTGCGGTCTTTCTCATCCTCAAGTTGAGCAATCTCCTCATCAGTAGCTGGACGACGAGCCACATTGCCCATACCTCCACCAAAGCGCACTGCATCAGCAACTACAACGCCTTTATGCTTACTTTCATTACTCAACACAACAGAAGCATGTTCAGCATCAGCTCCTTTACGGAAATAGAATTGCCCGAGATAAATCCATGTACCACCACCCATTTGTTGATTTACACGAAAAGTAGTTTCGCCAGCCGAGTGACGCACAGTATATTTAGCATCAGGAACAGATTTTTTTTCAGTTGCGTATGCAATAGAAACCCAATACCAACCATCTTCGGGTATTTCAGGAACCCAGCAAGCAGTGGCACTCTCCTCATTATCAGCCTTAGCAACACGATAAGAACCTGCACGGAAAGGATTTTCATGGTCATGATAAACTGCTTGATTATAAGCAAATCCGTATGACTTAGTGTCAGAGAATTTACCTGTTTCAGAATATTTGCCCTTAGTGAATTGAGTGTGATTATTGTCAACCACCACTTCATTGCGCTGATAATCACGCTCACGTGGCATAAAGACATTAGCCCCTGCACGTTCGAGCATAGATGCAAGATAAGGAATTACAAACGAGAGTGTAAATTTGTCCTCAACGGTAGTAAACACCCTCGCACGTTGCCATTGCCAACGGTCAGTTCGCTGCTCATAGTACCAACCATGACTCTGCCAAAGCGCAATGTTGCGGTCTTGAAGTCCTTGTTTTATATCATACGCCCTGTCCTCATTGCGCACAAATGACACTGTTTCAGTGTATTTAGTATTATAACGAGAGTGGTCGATATCCGATTTTGCACGATAATAGTTAGGCACAAGGTCACGAATATTATTCTTTTTTTGCACACAAAGTTGCACTTTATAACCCTTATATCGAGGTACAATAACAGCTTTCACAGCCTGCTCCATCGAATCAACTAAGGCAGGACGATAATGAAGCGAATTGAACATATCGCCCAATTCCACCTTGTATGTATCACCACTAATGCGCACTCTATCAACCTTGAAATTGCCCCATACACGTGAATTACGTGCAAAATGAAGCAAAGTGTCCTCTACTTGTTGCTTATAATTCTGCGCTGAAAGCAACAAGATAGAGGACAAAAACAATAATATAAAACTTATTTTTTTCATT
>JAZOMI010000018.1:0-2421 GCA_045653825.1 Candidatus Aphodosoma sp.
ATGCAACATGCCACGAGGTGTGAGTTCCACTTTTTTGTTCACGCCACCTTTAGTTTTTGTGGTGTTCACATTGCGAGTAACCACTTTGTTTTTGGCTTTGATAGAGACCAAAATTTCGCCAAGATGACGACGAGCCTCAGCGCGCAATTCGCCTAATGGCATTGGTGGATTGAATAGGAGATGACCATCGGATATGCGATGAAGCTCTTTCTGTTCGATGCCATAGATAGAGCCAGACTTGTCGCTACGTGCATTGAGATTGTTGAGATATTGAATAAAACTTGGTTTGGTGAATGCAATAGTGAGTGCATCCATAGCATGATGGCGGTGGTCGTTGCGTTTAGTCCAATCTTTGATACGAGGCAAACGATGACCATCGCGATTTTCATCAAAATAGGTAAGTCCCTGACGGTCGTATTTATCCCAATTAAGTTCTTGAAGCACATTGATTAGTTGCCAATCCTCACGAAGTCGGTCGGTGATAGAGCCAGTAGTAGAAACCACAAATGGCACTAATTCGAGCAACAATTCGCGCGACTTTTTAGCAATATATTGTGTGTCACCAAGGTCGCGATTGATAAAATCTTTTGGAATATCGGCTTCGGATGTCAAAAGATTACGTTTTTTAGATTTAGAGATATTCAAATCATCAATTGCACGCAAGTAGCGTTCAATACCCTCCTCGCCATATTTTTCGCGCACATAGTCGTAAGCAGTTTTATTACCTTTTTCGATATTGATGTCGCGAGCCTCAAGGGTTTTGTTGGCAAACGAGTCGTTGAACAATTTTGATTGTGGAATAATATGTTCTATATCAAACTCTTTTGAGAAAAGTTTTTCGCGAGATATGTAAGTATCCGAATAGAGAGTTTTGTAACCACGAGGCTCTAATTCCTTATAGAGTTTATAGCGAATAATATCGGTGCGACTCACATACGACAAACCAAACTCACTTTGCAATATCTTGCGTATATCCTCATGCTCTTTAGTTGTTTTATTGATTGCATCGGTCATTTGAGCGCGCTCATCGGCATTTTTCTTAAGGTCGCGAGCCAACTCAATACGAATTTCATCAGGTTTGCCATAGGCATCGATAACACCATTGACCACATGAATCATTTGGTTAATAATCTTTTCTACAACTGGGTTACGTAAACTATTTTTTGCCAATATATCCAAGCGGTCTTTATACTCTTTGTTTTCGAGTTCCTCTCTTGTAAGACTCTGCTTTGAGTGAGTTTTATATTCAAGCGCACAAGCCTCGTCGTAGCGAAGTCCTTGACGAAGATGAGGCAACAATCGGCACATAGCCTTTGTGCTCAAACTACCATAGTCGGATTGGAAAGTAGTCTGCGCCAACACTTTGGCATACTCTACATCCAACCCAGTGAGAGCCACGAGTTTTTCGATCAATTTGCCATCGCCTGTAACAGTAGAGTCGCCCTCGAACGAATAGAGCAAATGCCAAAGTTTGAAAATAGGCTGTTTTTCAAAATCCTTAATATTGAGGTCGGCATTATAGGCCAACAAATCGGGTTTCATACCCAAAGTGTCGCATAACACCTCTTTAACAATCTCTTTGATTTTTTCGGCTTTAAGTCCAGCCAATTTATGCTCGCCATGACCCGAAAGTTCGATGATTTTGAATAATTGCTCGTAGATAGCAGCCATAGTGCGATTGCCCTCTACTTTTGCAAAATTAAGGTCGAGGTCTTTATAGTTTTCAAATAAAAGTTTCAAAACCTCATCTTTTTTCATCTCACCACGATAGGTGAGTTCCTCAAGCAATGTGAGTTTTTCTTCTTCATACAATGGTCGAGAAGTTGATACAAGGCGTGGATTTTCAGCATCGAAATTCAACACTGGCGAATCTTTCGATTTCTTTTTTGAGCGTACTTCTTTGAGTTTTACCTCAAGATTATTGAGAGTTTGCCATATTTTGAACTCTTGGAAAATAAATGATGAACGAGGCGCAACTCGACGACCAATAGTCTTTGTTTTGACTTTCCCATCGATATTGAGTTCTACTTGTTGCGACTCAAATTCGCAGAAACTAATAAGCCCTTTTTGCGACTTAAGCGAGCGTTGATAGAATATCACGACATCACGAATTTCGCGTTTCAATTCTGGTGTTAGTTCCTTATGATACTGAGCTTGGCACTCCCATATACGTTCAAATTCGTCGAGATAATCTTGACGATAAAAGACTTGATTTTTAAGACTATAATTAGGGTCGGCATCAAGACGAGCCATAAGGTACTGCCCCACAGTTTGACGATTAAAGAACAACTCTTTGCTGCGGTCGCCAATAGCACCAAGATAGCCACTCGAGCCATATATAGCACCATTGATTTCGGTAAGCACAAACGCCACTTCACCAATCTCTAACTGCTCTGACAGAGCTCGTGCACGCCATGTAAG
>JAZOMI010000019.1:0-18412 GCA_045653825.1 Candidatus Aphodosoma sp.
TGACATTCCTCCATTCGAAATGTACACAGAGGTTATCCAAGATGCTGTTATCGGTCTTATGAAAGAAGGTAACTGTAAATTCGCTTCTGGTTGCTCGTTAACAGTTTCTAACCCAGTGCATGACGAAATCTATAACGACCTCGAGTTCTTCAAAGACAAACTCGTTCTTCGTCCACAAGAAATCTCTAACAATCCAGAGGTTGCTCGTCGTCTTGGTCTTATCACTATCAACACTGCTCTTGAGGCTGACATCTTCGGTAATGTAAACTCAACTCACGTTACAGGTACTAAGATGATGAATGGTATCGGTGGTTCTTGCGACTTTACTCGCAACGCTTATATCTCAATCTTCACTACACCTTCAACAGCTAAAGATGGTAAGATTTCGGCTATCGTGCCTTACGTATCTCACATCGACCAATCAGAGCACTCAGTGAAAATCCTTATCACTGAACACGGTGTGGCTGACCTTCGTGGCAAATCGCCAATCCAACGTGCACACTGCATTATCGACAATTGTGTTGACCCAGAATATCGCAAAATGCTCCGCGACTATCTTGCAAAAGCACCATTGGCACACACACCACTCAACCTCGACAACTGCTTTGCAATGCACAAAGCACTCATCGAAACTGGTGATATGAAAAATGCTAAATTCTAATAACGATTAGATATCTAATAAAAAATCTTCATTTTGCAATTGCAGGATGAAGATTTTTTTATGATTATGCTAATAAAAAGTTCTAAAAATTTGCTTATGCGACAAAAAAGTTGTAATTTTGTCGCATAATTTGCGACGTTATTTGTTCTATAATGTCGCATGACGTAATAATATATAAGGAATACTGCTATGTATATTCATGAATATGATAATTGGACTAACTTTGTTTGGGATAGTAATCAAGTAAATCTTTTGCTTGATAAGGTATCTCGTGAGCAAGGACGATTGTATGGACGATTGAGTGTATTGGGTTTTGATGATCAGTTGCAAGCTATGGCGGAAAATTTGACCCGTGATGTTGTTTTTTCGTCAGAAATAGAGGGAGTACGATTGAATATAGATGAGGTTCGCTCTTCTATTGCACGACGTTTAGGTATTGAAGGCTATTTTTCTGCTTCGTCGAGGTATATAGATGCAGTAGTAGAAGTTATGTTTGACGCAATAAAAAACTACGATAAGTTACTCACTAAGGAGAGGTTGTGTGGGTGGCAATCTGTATTTTTTCCAATGGGGTTAAGTAATGGTATTTCTATTGAGATTGGACAATATCGAACTCATGAAGAGCATATTGTGTCGGGTTATTTAGGTCGTGAACGAGTTCATTATATAGCCCCTTCGCCAGATAGGCTTGAGTTTGAGATGAATAGATTTTTAGATTGGTTTAATTCAAATCAGTCATTATCTCCTATAATTCGTTCTGCTATTGCGCATTTTTGGTTTGTTTCAATTCACCCATTCGAAGACGGCAATGGTCGTTTGGCTCGTATTTTAGGAGATATTTTTCTTGATCGAGCCGATAATAGTTCGTTTCGGTTTTATAATATTACATCAGAAATTAATCGTGATAAAAAACATTACTATGAAGTGCTTGAACGAGTTCAACGAGGCTCGGGAGATATAACCGAATGGCTTGTTTGGTATTTAACAACACTTTATGCAGCCATTTTAGAAGCAGAGGTAAGTGTAAAAAGAATACTTAACAAAAGTATATTTTGGATGAATTATTCGGCACAATCATTGAATCAACGGCAGATATCTACGCTTAATTTGTTTTTAGATGGGTATGAAGGCAAAATAACATCTAAAATGTGGGCATCGTTGAATAAGTGCTCAAAAGATACGGCTATTAGGGATATACAAGATTTGGTGAATAAAAATATATTGCTTGTTGATATTTTAGGAGCTAAGCGTCCAAGTTATTCTATAAACTACAATTCAAAGGAAGTTGATATAACAAAATTGTTTACTGAAGTTCATGTGGAGAGAGGAGAAGAAGAGAGTTTTCTTACGGCAAAATATCGTGAAACAATCGTTTTGCGTGAACGTATATTACAATTAGATGCAGAACGATATTTAAAAGGTGATTTGCCTTTGAATCATCTATTGAGTAAGTATTGTTCATATTTAATACATTAAAATGCAAAAATCTTCATTTTGCGATTGCAAGATGAAGATATTTTTTATACCTTTGCAGTTGAATTATTTGTAATGACCTTGAAATACAGATATTTATATGCATTTATTGTGTTTGTTAGTTTCCCCTGAATTAGTGGTAATTTAGGAGATGCCTCTTTCGTTGTGAATACCGAAGCGGACGCTCGAGCCGAGCGTCCCTACAATGAAAAAAAACGGCTACTCGATTTGGGTCGGGTAGCCGTTGTTGTATGTGGTGAATTATATTATTTCGTTGTTCCACATCATTTTAAGAAATTCTGTAGCAGGAATGATTTCAATTCCATTTAATGTTCGTCGATTTTTGTCGAGAGATACTATAATTTTTCGGGCATTGGGGAATTCTTCTTCGAAAGCTTTTAGCCCTTTAGTGTGTCTTGATTGAATCTCTTCGCTGCTTTTTAATTCTATAGCAATTCGACCTTCTCCTATTATTGCATCTACTTCATATCCATTTGAGGTTCGCCAATATGATAATTGTTCATAACTTTCGGTGTAACTTAAATATGCAATAATTTCTTGAATCATGAGATGTTCGAATGCGTGCCCAAAATCAACAGAACCAGGTAGAAGTTTTCTTCGATGTAGTAGATGATTTACAATACCAATATCAAAATAGTAAAATTTTGGGGACTGCAAAGCTTTTCTTTTTTTTGATAGGGTGAATGCTGGTATGATGTACCCTATAAGTGTTTGCTCTAATATATTGAAATATTCTCGTACGGTTACAGAACTAACACCGCAATCTTGTGCTATGTTAGTGTAGTTTATTATTTCGCCATCGCTTTGTGCTGCAATGTCTAAAAAACGATTAAATGATGCTAATTGTCTGACTATTGCTTCGCTTTGTATTTCTTCTTTTAAATAATCGCCGATGTATGCTTGTAATCGTTTTTGTGGATTATCAATGGTGTAGTGTCGGGGTATCATTCCATTGTTGATTGCTTTAATTAAATCAAAATCAGGAATTTCTGTACTAACTAAAGGAAATAAGCGTGTAGAAATGGCTCTGCCACCTAAAAGGTTTGTTCCTAAACGTTTTAATTTACGGGCACTTGATCCACATAGTATAAAACGGATATTACGGTTGACAATGAGCCAATGTACTTCATCTAATAGTTGTGGGATTTTTTGTATCTCATCAATTATGACTAATGTTTCATCACCTAGATGTTCTAATTCTTCTCGTAATAATTGAGGTCGTCTTGATAAACGTGCATATTCGTCACTTTTTAATAAGTCGTATATGCGTGATTCTGGGAATAAACGTTGTAATAGTGTGCTTTTGCCAACTTGACGTGCTCCCCATAGAAATACACTATCGGTTGTTGCATCTAATATTTTTTGATATCTAATATATTCCATAGAGTGTTTTTAGATTGATGTTTTTTTTATTTATGTTGCAAAGATATAAAAAATATTTGAAATAAAGATTGGTGATTGTAAAAATATTTGTTAAAAAATATTTATTTTGTTTGTTGTCAATGTCTTAATCTTGATAAATTTAAAGTGCTACTTTATAAAAAGGGTAATTTTTTAAAGTGGCACTTTGGAATTTGTGGTATATTTATCGGGGAATTTCGATGACTTCGAGGTTTTTGATTTCGGAGTTGGTGATTTCGAAGCGGAGGAGAGTGCGGACTTGGTGGAAGCCTTGTAGGCCTGTGGCTCCGGGGTTGAGGGTGAGCATGTCGTGGTGTTGGTCGTACATTACTCTGAGAATGTGGCTATGTCCGTATACGAAGATTTTGGGTTTTACGGTGAAGATTTGGCGTAATGCCTTTGTGTTGTATTTGCCAGGGAAACCGCCTATGTGTGTCATTAGAATTGAGATGCCTTCACATTCGAAAGAGAGGAATTCAGAGAATTCGTGGCGGATATTTTGGTCGTCGATATTGCCATATACAGCACGGAGTGGGGCAAAGGAGCGCAGTCTGCTGACTACCTCAAGTGAGCCTATGTCGCCCGCATGCCATATTTCGTCGCAATCCGCAAGATATTTCTCTATTTTTTTGTCGCACAACCCATGTGTGTCTGACATCAGTATGATTTTCATTCTTTTGTGGGTTTTACGAGCATTCCGTCGAAAATGGTTTTGATGATTATGTGTCGGTGGTCGCGGATGTAGGTTCCGATGTTGTTTTTGAGGTATGGGGCTTCGAGTCCTTTGAGGGAGTAGAGCATCATCATGGCTGCCCATTGTGTGCTGTGGATTTGGAAGATGCCGAGTCGCATGCCTTCGTCCATGATTTGCTTAATCATACGTATTTCTTTGATGTCGATAGAGCGACGGGCTTTTTCGACTTCGTAGATATTGCGGAAGAAGTCGGCACGGAGCGAGCCGTTGCGCTCTATGGCTTCTTTTACGGCGTCAAAGCGTGTAAAGATGTATTCTTCGAGTTTCTTTTCAGGCGAGAGGTCTTTGTTCATGACGACTTGTAGGCGTTCGATGAGATGGTCTAATTCGTTCTCAATTACGGCAAGATAGACTTCGTCTTTGTTGCTGAAGTAGGTGTATATCGTGCGACGACCTTTGCCCGATTCGATGGCAATGTCGTTCATTGTTACGTTGGCTTTGCCGTACATAGCGAATTGGCGGCGAGCAACGTCAACGATTAGTTTGCGGGTTTTGGATTGTTTGTTAATCAATGAAAAATTAAAAATTAAAAATTAGTAATTGATTAATTATAGTATTTTATATGCAAATTTAAACTTTTATTGTCAATAAACCAAATTTTTTTGACAAAAAATGGCACAAAAGGGCATTTTAGTGCAAAAACAGAGAAAAAAGGGTTATTGGGAATGATAGTATAAGTTTTTTTTCGTAACTTTGCAGTAATTGTGTAGAGCTTAACTTCTAAGCTCTAACCTTTAACCTCTAACCTCTAAATTATTATGACAACACTTATTGAAAATATCGGACGCTTGGTTCAGGTGGAACGTGAGATTCGTCCGTTTGTGGCAGGTGATGCTATGAGCATTTTGCCTGAGATTGAGAATGCTTATCTTTTGGTGGAAGATGACGTGATTAAGGCTTTTGGCCCTATGTCGGAGGCTCCTGAAACTGCTGACCAAGTGGTGGATGCAGAGGGACGCTTTGTGTTGCCTGCATTTTGTGATGGTCACACACATATTGTGTATGCAGGTAGTCGTGAACATGAATTTATTGATAAAATCAATGGTTTGAGTTATGAAGAGATAGCAAAACGTGGTGGCGGTATTTTGAATTCGGCTAAACGTTTGCATGACACATCGGAAGATGGACTCTACGAACAAGCACTTGAGAGAGTGTATGAAATGATAGGTTTTGGTACGGGTGCGGCAGATATTAAGAGTGGTTATGGACTTTCGACTGAAGATGAATTGAAGATGTTGCGCGTGATTCGTCGTTTGAAAGAGACTACACCGTTGACTATTCGTGCTAACTTCCTTGGCGCACACGCTGTGCCTGCGATTTACAAAGGTCGTCAAGGGGAATATGTAGATTTGATTTGTAAAGAGATGATACCTGCTGTGGCAGAGGAGGGTTTGGCTGATTTTATTGATGTGTTCTGCGATAAAGGCTTCTTTACGGTAGAAGAGACTGCTCGTATGCTTGAAGTGGGTGCGAAATATGGTATGCGTCCAAAAATTCATGCCAATGAGTTGGATGTTTCGGGCGGTGTGCAAGTGGGTGTGAAATATAATGCACTTTCGGTTGACCACCTTGAACGTACTACAGAGGTAGAGATTGAGGCATTGCGTGGTACATCGACAATACCTACGATTTTGCCAGGTACATCGTTCTTCCTCGGATTGCCATATGGTAATGCCAAAGGAATGATTGCGGCAGGATTGCCTGTGGCATTGGCATCGGACTATAACCCTGGCTCGACACCATCGGGTAATATGAAATTTGTGATGTCGCTCGCTTGTATCAACATGAAATTGACACCAGCACAGGCTATCAATGCAACTACTATAAATGGTGCGGCTGCTCTTGGTTTGGCTCAGACACATGGCTCTATCGCTGTAGGCAAAAAGGCTAACTTGTTTATAACTAAAAAAATACCTTCTATTGACTTTATTCCATACGCATATACAACTGATATTGTTGAGGCTGTTATGTTGAATGGGGAATTTATTCAATGAGAAATTAGGAGTGAGGAGTTAGGAATTACATACCCCTCACCCCTCTGGGGAGCTCCCCTAACTTAGGGGAGCAAAGGAGTAGGGAATATAATTATGAATTGGGAATTATGAATAGTGAATTGAAAAAAGTTTGGGGATTGCTTCTTACTGCAGAGTTTATATTTGCGCAGGTGATTGATGGTGCGTGGGGGGTGTTTTTTGTGTGGATTACGTTCTTTTTGTGGGAGGTGTGGTATTTGATGGTGTTGGACGGTGTGCGTGCAAAGGCAGAAAAGTATTATAATGAGATTGTGGGAAGATTTAAGTTGTCGGTAGGGCTGATAATGGCAATCGAAACTATATTCTCGGTGATGAGAGTAACGACTATTTGGGAATTTAATCTATTCTCTGATACTGCGTTAGGTATAGCACATTCAGTAAGATTTTTGGCACATTCGGTATTGTTTATTTGGCAAATATCGATGTTGATGAATGCCCTTGCGGCAACTATGACTCCTGAGCAATATAAGAATGAACGTGGTAGGATTGTGCTTTCGCTTGTGTTTGCACCGATAGGAGCTTTGACAATGAGGAATGAGGAGTGATGAATTAGGAATGGTTTTAATTATGAACCGAAGGTCTTTGAACTTTAAGTGAAAAAATTATGAATTGTGAATTGAAATTGCAAGATCAAGTAAATGAGTTATTTGAGCAACAACTCTCGGCGTGGGAGATGGCGCGTAATAATTTTGAGGGATTGAAAACTGTACAAATTCGCAAGTTTGATTTTGATGGATTTGGTGTGAAAGTGCAATTCAACCCTGCACGTATGGTGTCGTCGGGTGCAAAGGTGGATGCTAGGACTATTGCTCAACGCAAATGTTTCCTTTGTGCTACAAATAGGCCAGAGGTGCAACGAGGCATTGAATGGCGCGATTATGATATTTTGATAAATCCATTTCCGATTTTTCCTCGTCACTTGACTATTCCACGTCGTGAGCATGTCGATCAACGGCTTGTGCCATATATCAATGATATGTTTGATTTGGCTCGCGAATTGACGGATTTTGTTGTTTTCTATAATGGGCCTAAATGTGGTGCTTCGGCTCCTGACCATATGCACTTTCAAGCTGGTAATGCTGATTTTTTGCCATTGGTTAGAGATTATTTTAATCTTAAATCCAAAGGGAAATGCACAATGCAGGGCACAATTGATGGAGTTGATATATATACAATTGATGATTATTTGCGTGTAGTATATTGTGTTGAGTCGACTGATAAAGATGCTTTGCGTGAGGCATTTATGAAATTATATAACTCGTGGGTGAAAGAAGAAGGGATTGAACCGATGATGAATGTTGTGTGTCTTTATAAAGAGTCAACAGTCAACAGTCAACAGACAACAGACAACGGTCAACAGACAACAGACAACGGTCAACAATCAACAGAGGGGAAATGGTATCTATTTATCATTCCTCGTGGTGCCTTCCGTCCTTGGCAATACACTGCCGAAGGGGATAAGCAATTGCTCGTTTCGCCTGCAACGGTAGAGGTTAGTGGTTTATTTATTACTCCTGTGAAAGAGCATTTTGAACGTATTACGAAAGAGGATGTAGTGGATATTCTTAAGCAATGCACTATTGAGTGAGGAATGAGGAGTGAGGAATGAGGAGTGAGGAATGAGGAATGTTTTTTAATTATTTTTGTAAATGGGTATAGAGCGTAGAAAAAAGGAGTTTGTGGAGTCGGTGGATCCGATGAAGATGTATATTCCTAAAGAATTTGGGGGAGAACAAGACCCGCCTAAATTGGAAAAAGCAGATATGGAACAATTACCAAAATTGATTGATGAACCGATAATTACAGTAGGTATAATGCATGCTGAGCGAATAGGATTCTTTTTCGATTCGCCCTTTCGCTGTGCCGAATTTCCTAATATTACCTTTGATGGAGAATATGAAGTTTTTCTCTCGGAAGGTGGGCGTGTGAGTTTCTTTGACCAAGAGTTTGATGCATTGCATTTTACGCCTATTGAAGAGCAAGATTATACGTCGGAAGATGGTTATTTTGAACTCGAAGATGTGGTGATTGGTATCAATTTCCATTGGGAACGTAAAGAGAATCAACGTTTCAAAGGCGGACTTACGTTTATGATAGAGCATGGCAAGGTGGTTGCTATCAACGAAATACCTACTGAAGCATATATATTCTCGGTGATTTCGAGCGAGATGAGTGCTACTGCAAGTCTTGAATTATTGAAAGCTCATGCTGTGATTTCACGTTCTTGGCTCTTGAAACCTATTATTCATAACGAACATAATGCGAATGCAGTGCTTGAACACCGCACTGATGATGAGTTGATTAAGTGGTACGAACGTGATTCGCATGAATTATATAATGTGTGTGCCGATGACCATTGTCAGCGTTATCAGGGTATCACTCGTGCTCGTACGGAGAATGTGCGACTTGCTATTGAGGCTACTCGTGGTTTGGTGCTGATGAATAATGGAGAGATTTGTGATGCTCGTTTTTCTAAATCGTGTGGTGGTGTGAGCGAAGTGTTTGAAAGTTGTTGGGCAGATGAGCATTATCCTTATTTGGAGAGAGTTGTGGATAGTCAACAGTCAACAGTCAACAGTCAACAGTCGGAAGTTATGGATTTGACGGTGGAGGAGAATGCAGATGCATGGATTCGAGGAGAGTATGATTCGTTCTGTAATACTCACGATAAAGAGATTCTATCCCAAGTGCTTAATAATTACGACCAAGAAACAACAGATTTCTATCGTTGGAAAGTGGAATATACAACAGAGCAATTGTCTGATTTAGTGGCTCGTCGTTCGGGTATCGATTTTGGTACTATCGTTGCTCTTGAGCCAGTTGAACGTGGCGTGTCGGGTCGTTTGACTCGCCTTCGTATTGTGGGTACAAAACGCACAATGATTGTAGGTAAGGAGTTAGAGATACGCCGTTGGTTATCGGAATCTCACCTTTATAGTTCCGCTTTTGTGGTTGATAAAACCGATGAGGGCTTCCGCCTTATAGGTGCAGGTTGGGGGCATGGTGTTGGATTGTGTCAAATAGGTGCAGCTGTGATGGGTGCAAAAGGTTATAAATACGACGAGATATTGAGTCATTATTTTGTGAATTCGCAACTCAGTATGTTGTATTAATAGATATATTTTTTAGATAGAAGTACAAAAACAGAATTTTTAAATATGAGAGTGGAGTTAGCATTTAACAATAATATTGTTAATTCTCAACTTTCAACTTTCAATTTTTAACTTTCAACTTTCAAAGGTATGGAAAAAAGAATTTCCCCTTGGGCGTGGGTATCAACGCTCTATTTTTTACAAGGAATACCTTATTTTATTGTTAATCAAATTTCTGTTGTTATGTTAACAAAAATGGGTGTACCTAATGGAGAAATGGCATTTTTCACGTCATGGCTTTATTTACCATGGATGATTAAACCATTTTGGAGTCCGTTTGTAGATATTTTTAAGACAAAACGTTGGTGGACAATTTCTATGCAACTTGTGATGTCAATAGCCTTTATTGCTTTGGTTATGTCAATACCACATCCAGATCCAGCCCTTATAGCATCAGGGCAAACGCCAATTAGTATGTTTTATGTAACGTTGATGTTATTTGTAATTATTGCATTTGCTTCTGCAACTCACGATATTGCTGCAGATGGTTTTTATATGATAGCATTAAATCCTGGGGACCAAGCTTTATTTGTAGGAATTCGTAGTACATTCTATCGTCTGTCTGGTATTTTTGGGCAAGGTGCTTTGGTTGGTTTGGCTGGCTATATTGAGTTGAAATATGAAAATATACCTATGTCATGGACAATTACAATGATTTGTTCTGCTTTGATATTGTGTGTATTGACTCTTTATCATACATTTATTTTACCAAAACCAAAGAGTGATGCTTCTGTTCTTAAAGATGATAAAAAACCAACAGCAGGTGAAATTTTAAGTGGTTTTGCTAATTCATTTAAAACTTATTTTATGAAGTCTGGCGTTTGGTTGGCAATAGTATTTATGTTGCTTTATCGTTTGCCAGAAGGTTTTTTGCTTAAATTGTGTATGCCATTTTTGCTTGCGTCTCCAGAGGTTGGTGGTTTGGGTTTGACAACTGCCGGTTGTGCTCTTGCGTATGGGACAATAGGGGTTATTTTTCTTACAATAGGTGGTATTTTAGGCGGTATTTTTGCTTCGCGTGTAGGGCTTAAAAAATCTCTTTGGATTATGGCTTTGGGTATGACATTGCCTTGTTTGGCTTTTGTTTATTTAGCAATTTATCAACCCACTAATATTTGGGTTATATCTACTGCGATTGCAATTGAACAATTTGGTTATGGATTTGGTTTCACGGCTTATATGCTTTATATGATGTATTTCTCTGATGGAGAATTCAAGACATCGCATTATGCTATTTGTACTGCATTTATGGCAATGAGTATGATGATACCAGGTATGTTTGCTGGTTATATTCAAGAGGCTTTGGGTTATGTTGATTTCTTCTGGATGGTGATGGCTTGTTGTATTGCTACATTTGTGGTAACATTCTTTGCTTATCGTAAGCTTGACCCTAATTATGGAAAGAAATAATTAGTAGCGAGTAACGAGTAGTTAGTAATGAGATAATAAAAAATCCTGCTCTTACAAAAAAGAGCAGGATTTGTTTTTTTTGTTATACATATTCTTCTACATCTTTTGCGGTAATGGTGTCGCCACAGAGGATTATGAGTCGTTCGACGATGTTGCGTAGTTCGCGGATATTGCCACGCCAAGGTAGTTGTTGTAACTTGTTGATGGCTTCGGTTGTAAATTCTTTTGGTGCGCGTCCTTGTGCATTGCAGATTATTTGGGTGAAATATTCGACTAATAGGGGTATATCTTCAGGACGTTTTCGTAGAGGTTCTAAGTGAAGAGGAACAACATTGAGTCGATGGAATAAGTCTTCGCGAAAGTTGCCTTTTTCGATTTCTTCTTGTAGGTTTTTGTTTGTGGCGGCAAGCACTCTTACGTTGATTTTGATAAGTTTGTCGCTTCCAACAGGGGATATTACATTTTCTTGTAGGCAACGTAGCACTTTGGCTTGAGCAGATAAGCTCATATCGCCAATTTCGTCAAGGAAGATAGTTCCACCATCGGCTTGTTCGAATTTTCCGATGCGTTGTTTGATAGCTGAAGTGAAAGCACCTTTTTCGTGGCCGAAAAGTTCACTTTCTATAAGTTCAGACGGAATAGCGGCACAATTGACCTCTATGAAAGGTTTATCGGCACGAGGTGAATTTTGATATATTTGTCGAGCAACAACCTCTTTGCCAGTGCCATTATCTCCTGTAATCAACACTCGAGTATCGGTTTGAGATATAAGTTCTATTAGATGACGTAATTTTTTGATACAAGGCGATTCGCCAATCATTTCATAGTTACGTTGTATCTTCTTTTTTAATGATTTGGTTTCTTTGGTTAATTTGTTGTTGTCGAGAGCATTGCGGGTAGATACGAGCAAACGATTCAAGTCTAATGGTTTTTCGAGAAAATCAAATGCCCCTTTTTTGATACATTCAACGGCAACTTCAATATTGCCATGCGCAGACATAATCATTATAGGAGACTCGAATCCATCTGCTTTTAATTTTTCAAGCAATACTATACCACTATCACCTGGCATTACAACATCGGTAAGAATCACGTCATAATGTTTTGTTTTCGACATTTCGAATGCTTGAGTTGCATCTGTTGCCACATCAACTATATATTTCTCGTGTTCGAGAATATCTTTGATGGTGTTGCGTATATAACGTTCATCATCTACTACCAATATGCGAGACATAATAATTTGGTTTTAATTAGTTATTAGTTATTAGTTATTAACGAGTCTTAGTTCTTGTACCTATTTTTTCTTCCTTATTTCTTATTGCTTGTTTTAATTAGTTCTTTGGGTTTTTGTTCAAGGATTGGTGTTTCGTCAATATCCCATACTTCTTCTACATCCCAAAATGCGCGAAGTTCGATATCATACGGATAATAATAGATTCTTTCGGCTTGGCGTTTTTCTTTATAATTGCCAGTATCCCATTTGCCATTGCCATTTTCATCGATGAATAATCGAGCATAATATGAATCAGGGGTCATATATTCGAAACGCACTTTTGCTTCAGTTGCAGGTTGTTGACGTAGTACTTGATCATTTTTGTTCAGTATTTGGATTATTTCCTTACCTGTAAATTTTGTCAGTTCAAAAATTAAAACAGCGTATTCTTCAAGTGATTTTGTTTTAAATTCAAAAGTTTCTTTGTTTGTTGCTAGATCGTTGAAAGAGGTAAATAGTGCAGAGTCAATGGTAAATTTGTAATTAGTAGAAGGTTTCCATTTGTATTTTACCTCGTAATGCAATCCCATATTATCGCATTTAATTATTTCTGTGTCTAAATCAACCCAGTTAGTATCTACTTTTTCTTGTAAATGATACCAAGTAGAATCGTTTGATGTTATATTAGTTGGTATATCAAAAGTGAAAGTAAAAGGCATATAAATATCGAAATGTGTAGATTTATTTGTTTTAACCGTGTGATATTTTACTGTTTTTGTTTCGTTGTCTTTTTTCTTTTTGTTATTTGTTTTTGGTTCGCGGTATAAAAAAGAGATAGTATCAATTTGCCAATAAATTGAATCGTCACGTTTTTGGTATGTGGTTTCGATTTGCAAAGTGTCTTGTTGCCAAGCGAGTGTATCAGTAAGCCAATAGGTGAGGGTATCACTATTTTCGCTTGTTTGCAACATATACGTAAATGCGCTATCGGCAATGTTTAGCGGACGAAGTGTCGGCAAGGTATCACATTTGTTTCCAAACTCTAAAACTAATTTGTGGCGTTCAGGTCTTGATGATTTAGAGAGATATTGACGATTGTTTTTTTCGATGAAAGCAAATAATACAACGTCATCTGGTGTATAAATGTAAGTATTGTGGGTTTCAATAGAGTCGATTATTAATTGGGTAGAATCGACTATATTATTTACTGAATCAATTATAGCATAATGTGAGATTGTGTCGTAGTGTACTTCAGTTGTGCAAATTGGGGTATAAATGCTATCATCGAAAGCAATTTGTTCTGTCGGAATATCGAAATAGTAGTTATTACCAATGTCCGAGAGAGCAAATACATGGTATTGTCCCTCTTTGATATTACTTATTGTGAATTTACCTTCGTTATTGGTTTTTGTAATACGGTCGAATGGGGTAGTCGTAAATGCTGTATCGCTCAAATTGCTGTGAATACCAACAATAAGATTTGGTATTGGATTTAATGTTTCTGCATCAACAATCGTGCCAGATAGCTTTAAAGTATCAATAAAATTACCAGTTGCAAAACTAAAAGTTAATCCGTCAAGTTCGTTATGTTCGTTGTTATCTACAATTGAAGTGGTAAAATCTATTGTGTATGTGGTGTTTGGTTTTAATGTATCTTGTAATTCAACATTCACTTTATGACCTGATGCTTTGATAATAGCCATATTGGTTTGAGGGGGTGAGATAACTACCTTTTCAAATGTACTCTGGACCAATACAATTTCATCGAATGTGAGTTGTATTTTGTTGCTTGATACATTTGTTGAGCCATTTTCTGGAGTACATTTTAGAAGTTTGGGTGGCGTAGTGTCTTTTGGACCACCTTGTGGACCTCTACCTCGATTGGCGCAACCAAATATGGTTAAAATACAAAAAATAACTAATAAAAATATTTTAAACGTTTGCTTCATGGAGGATTGAAAATTATGAATTGAAATTTATGAATTGAAAATTATGAATTATGAATTGTATAAACGTCCCCCGGCATTTGCTCAATCAACTCGTCAAATACCATTTCGGTGAGCAAAGCAGACGTTTTCTGTATCGATAAATCAAGATTTGTACTTATCACGTTTATATGCAATGGCCCTGTTTTTAATAAATCAACAACAGCCTGTTGCTCTGGTGTCAAATCATTAAACAACGATTGTTGCACTGCATTTTTTTCGGGTGCATTCCATCCCATCAAATTTATCAAATCCTCTGCAGAGGTAATTATCTCTGCCTTATGTTGACGGATTAGTTTATTGCACCCCTCTGATGTTTTATCTCCTATGCGACCAGGAAATGCCATCACATCACGATTATAATCATTAGCAATATTTGCTGTTATCAACGACCCTCCTTTTATTGCCGATTCCACTATCACTGCCACATCACACATACCAGCCACTATGCGATTACGTTGTACAAAATTCTGAGGATCAGGTGTTGTTTTCGATAAATATTCTGTTACTATTGCCCCTCCCGACTGTATCATTTGCGATGCATACTGGCGATGTGCGTGTGGATATATTCTGTCAAGCCCATGAGCTACGACCCCAATGGTAGGCAACCCATATTCGAGCGCAGCTTTATGTGCTGCAATATCTATTCCGTATGCCAATCCGCTAATAATCACAGTATCAGGATTAGACGAAGCAAGTGTTTTAACAAGTTCGTTTGTCAAATCTCTACCATATTTCGTTGCATTGCGAGTACCTATTATAGCAACAAATTTTTGTGCATTAAGATTACAATCCCCATATTGATAAAGTATTTGTGGGGCATCGCCACATTGAGCAAGTCGGGTAGGGTAGTCTTCCGAACCAAAAGGAATTGCTTTAATTTTGTTTTTCTCAATAAACTCTATTTCTGCTGAGGCTCGGCGCAAAGCCTCTTGTCTATACCCCTCATCCGAAATATAAGCCCCAACTCCACCTATTGCACGTAATATATCTGGTGATTCTTTGAATACCGCCTCAGCCGAACCAAGATGTTCTATCAAAGTTCGTGCCGTGCGTGGACCCACCATAAATAGTTGAGTCAAAGCAATATCGTATAATAATTGATCATTCATTATTATGTTTTCTTATAGATTCTATAGTCTTTATAGATTTCTATAGTTTTTATAAATACAAAAAACTCCAATAGCCAACATAACCCCTAACGTATTAGCTATGAAATCATATATCGAGCCTGAACGCCATGGCAAAAAGTGTTGTATTATCTCCATCAAAGTACCATATCCTATCGAAAAACAAAAAGCAAACCACATTTGCTTACGGCTAATCTCCTCCCGCAAATAAGATGTCTGATTAAGCATGAGTATTCCGGTTATACCAAAATACATAATCGAATGCACTATCTTATCCGCACTTGGCACATCCGTTTTAGGCAATACCCCTGTGTTAATAACCGAAAGTATCAACACAAGGGCACATACCAATATCGTAGAAAGGTAACGCATCTTTTCAGTAAGAGTGAAAAGTGAATTATTTGTTATCTGTAATCTATTAAAAGTATTTTATTTCAGTACCATAAATGCTTGTCAACAAGTTGTTTGCCAAGCGACTTGCACCAAAACGGAATAATTCGTTAGTCATCCATTCTTCGCCAAGCACTGTGCGCACGATAGTATAATATTCAACAGCCTCTTGAGTTGTAGAGATGCCACCAGCAGGTTTGAAACCTACTTTAATACCTGTTTTTTCGTAGTATTCTTTGATTGCTTGACACATAACGTATGCAGCCTCCAATGTAGCCGAACGTTCTGTTTTGCCTGTTGATGTCTTGATGAAGTCAGCACCTGCTGCTATTGCCAACAATGATGCTTGTTTAATCTCTTTTGTATTGTGCAACAAGCCACTTTCAAGTATTACTTTTAAGTGTGCACCATGACAAGCATCTTTAATTTCACGTAATTCATCATATACCTCTGTGTGGAATCCGCTAAAGAATTTGCCAACCGAGATAACTACATCAATTTCGTTAGCTCCAGCCATAGCTGTCAATGCTACTTCTGCTACTTTTGCTTCAATGAATGTTTGTGATGATGGGAAACATGCCGATACTGCTGCAATATTCACACCCTCAGCCTCAAGTGTAGCTTTTGTAACAGGCACCAATGCAGGATAAACGCACACTGCTGCCACATTAGGCATTTCAGGATATTTTTCTTTGAATTCATTTACTCGCTCCATTATACCACCGATTTTATCCTCTGTGTCAGTGCTATTAAGCGATGTAAGGTCGATTTGGTTAAAACATTGTTTCCATACTTCAACATTATTATATTTGTCGAAGTTTTTTGCAAGAATCTCTTTCACTGCTTCAGCTACACTCTCATCTGTGAAGTTGAAGTCATACTCGTTGTAAAGTTGATTTAATTTTTCCATATTGTAGAAATTTAGATACGAGACACGAGATATAAGACTTACTCGCTTTGCTCGGTATTATTTTTTTTTCTTTTTTGTTTTTTATTATTACTCGCGACGCTGTGAATCAATCAATATAGTCACAGGTCCATCATTCAACAATTCCACCTTCATATCTGCCCCAAACTCTCCAGTTCCCACCTGTTTACCTAATAATTCTGTCACTTTTCCGCAGAATTTCTCATACATAGGTATTGCAAAATCAGGTTTCGAAGCACGTATATAACTTGGACGATTTCCCTTTGCCGTCATTGCATGCAAAGTAAACTGACTGACAATCAATATTTCGCCGTCAGTATCAATCACCGAACGGTTCATCACGCCATTTTCGTCATCAAAAATACGAAGGTTTACCACCTTCTGTGCCAACCAATTCACATCTACGTCAGTATCAGCATCTTCAATGCCAACTAATATCAACAATCCTTTCCCTATCTTTGATTTCAACACACCCTCAATCGTCACCGAGGCATGCGTAACACGTTGTATTACTAATCTCATATTTAACGTAAATTTCCATAAATCAATCGTTAATTATAAGCAATTAATGGTAAATTAACGATAATTTATGTTTAAAATTACAATTCCATCAAACGTTTACCAACAATCTCTGCAGCTAAATACACCAACTCACCACAAGGGCGTTTTTTGTAATACTCCTGAGTGCGAGTCGATGGAGTAGGCTCATCTTTTTTATGGTCTAAACCAAGCAATTCGCGACAGATAATCGAACCGTTTTCTTTACGAAAATCTTCTGCAAGTTGCTGTACTAAAGCATAATTTGTCTTTTTTGCCTCAGCATCTTTATTATCTGCAGGTATCGCTAACGAAGCTACCATAAACATACCCGTGCAAGTGCCACATACCTCACGCAAGCGACCCATACCACCACCAAAACTCGATGCTAACTTCGATGCCAATTCTACATCCATATCAAACAAATCGGCATACGCCATAAATACAGCCTGCGAGCAGTTATATCCATCTTGAAAATAGGCTTTTGCTCGTTCAGCCCTCTCCTTGACAAGTTGAGAATTGAGAGCTAAGAGTTTAGAATTTTTCATATATTATCTTTTATAAATTTATTTTTTATAATCATCACACCAACACAAAATCCAACTGTTTTTTCACCAAATCAGCTTTTGCAATCTTTACAGTCAATTCATCGCCCAACTGATAACGTTTGCCCGTATGACGTCCTACGATGCAATAGTTTTTCTCATCAAATTCATAGTAGTCATCATCCAAACAACGAATCGGAATCATACCCTCACACTTATTTTCATTCAATTCCACATAAATACCCCAATCCGTAACTCCCGAAATCACACCATCATACACCTGTCCGAGTCGCTCACTCATATATTCTACCTGTTTGTACTTAATCGAAGCCCTCTCTGCCGATGCAGCCAACTGCTCCATATCTGACGAATGCTCGCAATATTCTTCATATTCATTTTTATTCACCGAATGTCCCTCTTCAAATAAATATCGAGTCAGCAATCTGTGAACCATCATATCCGGATAGCGACGAATAGGCGAAGTAAAGTGAGTATAATAGTCAAATGCCAAGCCATAGTGCCCAATGTTTTCAGTCGTGTAAGTAGCCTTGGCCATTGAGCGAATAGCCAACGTCTCAATTAAATTCTGTTCACGTTTGCCTTCCACTTGGTCAAGCAAATTATTGATTGCTGCCGACACCACTTCGCTCTTACCCGTAGTTTTCAATTTATAGCCAAAACGCTTGATGAACGTACTGAAATTCTCCAATTTATCTGGATTAAGCACATCATGCACACGATAAACAAACGTCTTAGGTTTCGATTTCGCACCTTTCACA
>JAZOMI010000020.1:0-6368 GCA_045653825.1 Candidatus Aphodosoma sp.
GTACTATGGGGGTAGATTGCATTTAAGTTTGAAAAATCTTAGAAAACTTGTATTGCCAGAAGGTTTGACAATGATTCATGAACGTCAATTTGAAAGTTTGTGGATGTTAGAAGAGATTGTAATTCCTGATGGTGTAACTGATATACCAGATGGTGCATTCTACGATTGTCATGCTTTGGCGAAAGTTGAATTTAACGAAAATATTGCATCTATTGGTAACTATGCATTCTATTGTTGCCATGCTCTCGAAAATATTATAATTCCAGAGGGCGTAACTGAAATTGGTAATGCGGCATTCTATGGTTGTAATTATGCTGACGAAATTGTAATTGCTTCGTCTGTTAAACGTATAGGTAATAATGCTTTTGCTCTTTGCAATCAAGTGGAACGTATGGAAGTGCGTGCAACTATTCCTCCTTCAATTAAGGCAAAAACATTCTATCAAGTGAATAGAAATATTGAATTTGTAGTGCCAGTAGAAGCTCGTAATGCATATGCAGAAGATATTTATTGGCGTGAATTTATTCAAAAAGTACCAACAGATATAGACGCAACAAATACAGACTCATTTGTGGTTTATACTCAAGGTGGTATGCTTTATATCGAAGGTGTAGAAATAGATTACAATGTATTTGATGCTTCTGGTCGTTTGATATATACAGGTCGTGATGCTCAATTGTCGTTGCCTCGTGGCGTATATATGATTGCTATTGGAGACAAAATTCAAAAAGTGGTTTTATAAAATAACTTTGTAATATGTAACTCCTCGAAAGTTTAAATGCTTTCGAGGAGTTTTTTTTGTAAAATGATTTTTACGGAATACTCACTCACAGTGTGTATTCTGGACTTTGCTTAATAGTAACCTTCAAGCAACCTGTGCCGAAGAAAACCGCCACCATTCTCATTGTGTATTTTATTCCAAAATCTAGTTGGGCATAGCTGTTTAGGTCGTCTTGAATATCTATAAAACATCTTTTGCGAACTTGCGAACTTGCGAAGTTAACTTTTCTCCATCTTTTTTTTCTGGTAGTTATTAGATTGATTTTCATATCCATTATGCTATAAACAAAGAAAAATCCAAATCGACTTCGATTTGGATTTTTGTTTATTTGAGCACCGCAATTTTTAACATTACAAACATCAATTCTATGCTCTATACTTTTATATTTTATTGGTGATATATTTCCCAACCTGCGAATTCGTTGAATAGCGATTTGTTGTTTTCTTTCTTTTTGAATGGTATTTGATAGCCGATGCCCCATTCAATCATTTCGGCTTTTGAGAGGTGGGTTTTTACGGTTGTTTGCACATATATATTGTCCCATACGCGGCAGCGCACACCTAGCCTGAAATAGTTCCAACCATCCTCTTTTTCGATATTATATTTATATAGTAGAGGTCGTTTTTCGTATTTATATTTGTGGGTGTCGTCGGTGTAATAAGCCAATCGAATTGGGTCGTAAAGATATACTCCCCAATCGAGAATAGCGGTGATTCTGCCTATTCGGAATTCGTTGTTGATGCTGACTGCTACTCGGAATTTGTTGGATAAGTCTTCGTTTAGGATGATGTAACGACCGAATTTTGTGTGTTTTATCTGTTCCTTGCGTTGTTCTGCTGTTAATCCTTCGAGTTGAGTGCCACCTTGTTGGTTGAATACTCCGTCGTAGAATGCGTCTATACTACCACCCAAGGCATACCAATTTGATAGATTGTATGTTGCACCTACATGAAGCGAACCTACGCCGTAGCCTTTGTCGTCACCGTAATATAACTCGCGATAGCCACCTGAACCTGTTATGTTCACGCTCCATTTGTATGGTAGTGGTGGAAATTTTTTTTCTTTTGTATGTTTGCAATGTCGGCATTCTTCACCGATTTGGTAAGATGCTCCAACAGAAGCATATATTATGTTGATGCCGGCATTGGGTTGTAGTACGGAGCCATTGCTCATGTGCATGTAGCCTAATTCGGCATGCATGGCAAAATGGTTGGTTAGAGGGAAATTTAGATGGGCACTTGTTGTAATATAAACATTCATAATCGAGCCTATCAGGTTGTTGCACGTCGGTCCGTAGTATGACCAATCGGGCACCGTTTCTGGATTATATTCTTTATAGACACGATTGTAGGTTTTGTTGAAAAAACTCGCTCCTGCGCCAAATTTCCAACTTAATTCGAAGTCGGAACTTCGGGTAAGGTGTACTAATAAATAGGGATATACGGCAAATGCTTGTCCTAAAATTTCGTTATCGCCAAGGTCTAAACCAACAAAACCGACTCCAAGAGTCGGTTTGCCCCAATATTGTTGCCATGGGTATGCACCCCATGATGGAAATTCTATTGCCAATTCGCCACCCAATGTAGGGTTGGGTGCAATGCTTTTTGTTGTTTTGGTCAATGGTAGAATATAACCTCCTATTGCGTGAGCCTTGAATATAGCATTGTCGGGTTGTGCTATAACTATAGGTGTTAGTATTAGTAATACTAGTAGCGATAATATTTTGTGCATTTTGAGTATAATTTCAGGTAATTTTAAAATAAAATGAATCTATTTATTTTATAGTCTAAAATAAAATTTGTATCTTTGCCAAAGATTATTATGAGTTTTTTTTCAAATTAATAATATTTTTTTTGTATGTTGTTTTTGTTTCAATATGCAAACAAAGTTACTACTTTTTTTTAGATAATTGATATTGTTATGAAAATAATTTTTAATAAGGAGTTTAAATCGTTTTTTTCTAATATTACGGGGTATATTGTTATTGCCTTGTTTGTGATAGCTAATTCTTTGTTTTTGTGGGTATTGCCTGGACAGTGGAATGTTTTTGATAGTGGTTATGCTTCGCTTGATGCTTTGTTCTTTTTGGCTCCGTGGCTCTATTTGTTTTTGTGTCCAGCTATTACGATGCGCTTTTTTGCAGAGGAGAGGGCTGAAGGTACTATCGAATTGCTTCTTACTAAGCCTATTTCTTGTTTGCAGATAGTTGCAGGGAAGGCTTTGGCAGGTTGGGTATTAGTGATTATTGCTCTGTTGCCTTCTGTGTTATGGTATTTGTCGGTCTATATTCTTGCTGAGCCGATGGGTAATGTTGATTCGGGTGCTTTCTGGGGCTCATGGATGGGTTTGTTGTTCTTGGCGGCTGTATATGTGGCTGTTGGCACTTTTGGTTCTTCGCTTACTTCTAATCAAGTGGTAGCATTTATTACTTCGGTGGTTATTTCGTTCTTGCTTTTCTATGGTTTTGAATTGCTTGGCTCACTATTTTCGGGCGAAACTGCCTATTGGTTGCGCCAACTTGGTATAAATGAACATTATAAATCTATTTCGCGAGGTGTGATTGATAGTCGCGATTTGGTCTATTTCGTTGCTCTTACGGCTGGATTTATCTATCTTACAACAAAACAAATTAAAAATAAATAATGAAAACGCCTCTTATTTTAATAACAAACGATGATGGCATTCAAGCCAAAGGTATTCAGACAATTGCGCGTGTAGCTGCAAAATATGGTCGTGTAGTGGTAGTTGCGCCTAATGGACCTCGTTCGGCTCAGTCGAGCGCATTGACTATCGAAGTGCCTGTGTCGGTGAAACCAGTGCCTTCGGATGTCGAAAATATTACTCAGTATGCCGTTAGTGGTACGCCTGCCGATTGTGTGAAATTGGCTATTAGTCAGTTGCTTGATGAGAAGCCTGACCTTGTTATTTCGGGTATCAATCATGGTTCTAATGCAAGTATAAATGTTATATATTCAGGAACGATTGGGGCAGCTATTGAAGGTGCTTTGCACGGTATTCCGTCGATTGGTTTCTCGTTGTGTGACCATGATGCCGATGCCGATTTTGAGCCATCGTTGCCTTATTTCGAGCAGATTATTGCTAAGACAATCCAGTCGGGTATGCCAAAAGATATTTGCTTGAATGTCAATGCGCCAAAAGGGGAAGTGAAAGGTGTTCGTGCGTGTCGTCAGGCTGAGGGTCGTTGGGCTAATGATTTTGGCAAGACTGAAGCTCCTCGTGCTAATGACTATTATTGGCTTATTGGCGACTTTATGTTCCTCAACGACAATGATATGAAAGCTGACCAATGTGCTATTGAAAATGGTTATATCACTGTTGTGCCATTGCAATTTGATATGACAGCGTATAAGGCTCTTGATTTTTGTAGTCAGTATGAAACAGAAGCTTGATACTCTTTGGTTTGGCATGTTGATAGGGCTTGTGATGCCCGTTGTGATGTTGTATCTTTTTGTGCAGAATAATACATTCGATGGCTTCTCGCTTCGTGCTATTCTTGATTTGGCAAGTACCAATAGTATGATTGTCAAATTGTTGTGTATTGCTATATTTCCTGATATGGCTGCGGTCTTTTTGCTTAATACGTGGGAGATGTGGCGTGCATGTCGAGGTGTGTTTACATCGCTATTTCTTTTTATTGCTGTTTCAGCTGTGTTTGTGGTTATCAATTCATAATAATTTGAAATTTGGAAGTTGAGATTTACTATTTGGCATTAACTTTCAACTTTCAACTTTCAACTTTCAACTTTTAATGAAATATTTTATTATAGCAGGTGAAGCCTCTGGCGACCTTCATGGCAGTCGGTTGATTGCTGAGTTGAAGCGTCGTGACCCTAAAGCGCAATTTCGGTTCTTTGGGGGTAACCTTATGGCTCAGGCTGTGGGTGCGGAGCCTATTGTGCATTATCGGAATATGGCGTTTATGGGCTTTGTTAATGTACTGCTCAATATAGGTAAAATATTTCATCTTCAGCGACTTGCCGAGCGTGAGGTGATTGCGTTTTTTCCTGATAAAGTTATTTTGATTGATTATCCGGGATTTAATCTTCGATTCGCAAAGTTTGTAAAAACTTATCTACCTTCTGTCGAGGTGGACTATTATATTGCCCCAAAACTTTGGGCATGGAAAGAGTATCGTTTGAAGGCGATTAAGCGGTATGTGGATAGGATGTTCACTATCTTTCCGTTTGAAACAGAGTGGTTTGGCTTGCGTGGTTATGAGGTTGAATATGTGGGTAATCCGTCGGTTGATTCGGTGGCGGCATTTATGGCGAAGCCATTTGATGAGGCGCAATTTCGTGCTACGAACGGACTTGATGAGCGTCCCGTAGTGGCATTGTTGGCAGGAAGTCGCCGACAAGAGATTCGTTCGTGTTTGCCTATCATGGTGCAACTTGTTGAACGATATCCCGATTATCAATTTGTCATAGCTGCTGCTCCTGGCATCGAACAAGAGTTTTATCATTCAATAATAAAGCAGTGTATTAATTCTCAACTTTCAACTTTCAACTTTCAACTATCAACTCTTTATTCTACATATTCGTTGCTTCGTATTGCACAAGCAGCTGTTGTTAATTCTGGCACGGCTACGCTTGAGACTGCACTTTTTCGAGTTCCTCAAGTTGTTGTTTATAAGGTGTTTGGTGGGCGATTCACTATGATGCTTAAGCCATTGCTTATAAAAATAGAGTGGGTATCGTTGGTTAATATTATTGCTCAGCAAGAGGTGGTTACCGAATTGCTTGCGCATAATTATACTCTTGACCGCACTGATGCCGAGCTTCGCTCAATCCTTATTGGTGGTGATCGCCGTCAGCGGATTCTCCAATCATACGATAAAATTATTCGTACACTCGGTCCTGCCGGGGCAGATGCTTGTTGTGCGGAAAGGATGATGCAGAAAAAATAATGTTATTCTTACGATATGTTTATGCGTGGTTGAAAAATTATTATTTGTATGATACTTCACCTATTTTAAAGTGTTACGAATACTCTTAAATATTTTTATGTCTCTTGTAAAGTTCTTCAAAAATCGCTATATTTGCAAATTGTTTAACTTGGATGTATTTTACTTAAATTTGAGTTCTTATTTTGAGAAAAAGCGAAGAATCTCTTTGTGTTATTTGTGATTTCTTAGATAGAAAAAATAATCAGTGAGAAATTGTTAACCTCCTATTTAAAATTAAAATATATGACACAAATTCAAGAATTGGGCGAATTTCGCCTTATTGATGCACTTACAGAATGTATCGAATTGCAAAATGAATCATCGAAAGTTGGCGTGGGAGATGACTGCGCAGTGATGAATTACGGTGATAAAGACGTGGTGGCTACAACCGATTTGTTGTTGGAAGGCATTCATTTTGACTTGACCTATACACCATTGAAACACTTGGGATATAAAGCAGCGATGGTGAATATTTCGGATGTTTGCGCAATGAATGCACGTCCAACACAGATGTTGGTTAGTATTGGTATATCGCAACGCTTTCATGTAGAGCAGATTGAAGAACTTTATGCTGGTATATATTTAGCTTGTGAGAAAGCAGGTGTGGATGTGGTAGGTGGC
>JAZOMI010000021.1:0-4325 GCA_045653825.1 Candidatus Aphodosoma sp.
GTTCTGAAGAAAATAGCAAGGCAAACCTCTTCAAAATCTCTGATGCCATCGACTCTCAAGGCAATCTCGTAAATCTCAAGTATATCGACTTCGTCAAAGTGCAAACAGGTGTCAATACTAAGTCAGGTTGGCTCGGCGAAAACTCAACCGAAGTTGTAGGCTTCTTCGACTATTATATGATTAAATAATAGTTTTTTTAGACAGAATGACAAAACAACATATTTTTTCTTTTACATAAAGGTCTTGCTTTTTACTCCGTAAAAATCTCGACACTAATGACATATTTAAGTTACATTTATAAAATCTGTCATTCTCATGCCGAGATAAAAAACTTGTTTTTTAGCAAGGAATCTACAAAAGACTATAATCTCTAATTAAAAATTATGTCTTTATGTCATTTTGTCGAAAAATAAATAATAAAATCATGACAAAAACACTATTCAAATATTTTGCATTAAGCATTGTGTATTGTGCCTTACTATGCAGTTGCATGAAGTGGGAATATGGCTTAGAAGAAGACTTTTTTGTCTCAACCGAAGGCCTCTTCATCACCAATGAAGGCAATTTTCAATATGGCAATGCATCTTTATCGTACTACGACCCTAAGACTAAAACTATCGAAAATGAGGTTTTCTATCGCGCCAATGCAATGAAACTTGGTGATGTGGCACAATCTATGATTATTCGCGACTCTATAGGTTGGGTTATAGTCAATAATTCGCATGTGGTATTTGCCATCAATATCAACACTTTCAAGGAGGTGGGGCGCATCACCAATCTCACTTCGCCTCGCTATATGCACTTTGTTAGCGATGAAAAAGCCTATATCACTCAACTCTGGGACAATCGCATTTTCATTGTCAACCCTCGTCGCTATGAGGTCATTGGTCATATCGAATGCCCCGATATGACTATGGAGTCGGGCTCTACCGAGCAGATAGTGCAATATGACAAATATCTCTATATCAACTGTTGGTCATACCAAAATCGCATACTCAAAATCGACACCGAAACCGACCAAGTGGTAGATGAACTCATCGTAGGCATACAACCCACATCGCTCGTTCTTGATAAAAATAACAAACTCTGGACCATCACCGATGGAGGCTACGAGGGCTCGCCTTATGGTCACGAGGCTCCGTCGCTCTATTGCATCGATGCCGAGACTTTCACTATCGAGAAACAATTTCGTTTCCGTTTTGGCGATGCGCCTTCCGAGGTGCAACTTAATGCCACTGGCGATATGCTCTATTGGATTAACGATGATATATGGGCTATGTCGGTCGATGCCGACCGCCCTCCTGTGCGCCCCTTCTTGCCCAGCAATGGCACTATATATTATGGACTCACCGTTAGTCCCTACAATGGCGATGTCTATATAGCCGATGCTATCGACTATCAACAACAAGGCAAAATCTATCGTTATTCCACCGACGGCGAACTCATCGACCAATTCTATGTCGGCATTATCCCCGGTGCCTTCTGCTGGAAATAATATTATCTGTTAACAGTTAATAAAAGACAGGAAGACAAGAATACATGAAATAACTTTTATAAATAAAAATCATGTTCTCATGTCTTCATGTCTATAAAAAAACACAAAAATGAGACTTTTTATAACAACCATACTTCTCTCAATTTTTCTCTTCACTTACGCCTCTGACTCCACCTCTATGATGCGTGGCATACGCCGCATACCCGAAATCGAACTTTTCGGCAAACGCCCTCTTAAAGAAATTGGTACTACTCAAACAAAGATGGACTCAGTAGCACTAAAGGAGAATATTGCCCTATCCATTGCCGATGTGCTCACATTCAATAGCCCTATTTTTGTCAAAAGTTATGGTCGTGCTACGTTGTCAACCGTTTCTTTTCGTGGTACTTCGGCCTCGCATACTCAGGTCACATGGAACGACATGAAAATCAACAATCCTATGCTTGGTATGACCGATTTTTCTACCATTCCGTCCTATTTCATCGACGATGCTTCTCTGCTTCATGGCACCTCATCGGTCAATGAAACAGGTGGTGGACTTGGCGGTGCTGTCAAGCTATCCACCAAACCGGCTCAATCTCAAGGCTTCGGCTTGCAATATATACAAGGTGTAGGCTCTTTCTACTCTTTCGATGAGTTTCTTCGCCTTACTTATGGCAACCGTCATTGGCAAACCTCTACTCGCATAGTTTTCTCCTCTTCACCAAACAATTACAAGTATCGCAATCACGATAAAAAGGAGAATATCTATGATGAAAATATGAATATCATCGACCAATACTATCCTATCGAACGCAACAAAAGTGGTGCATACCGCGACCTACACATTCTACAAGAGGCTTATTATAACACTAATCGTGGCGACCGTCTTGGTCTCAATGCCTGGTATATCAACTCCAACCGCGAACTTGCTATGCTCACCACCGACTATGGCGATGATACTGAGTTCGAAAACCGTCAGCGCGAACAGACCTTCCGTGGTATATTTACCTACGACCACCTCGCTGAGCAGTGGAAACTTGGAGCAAAGGCTGGCTATATATTCACTTGGATGGCTTACGATTACAAGCGCGACCTTGGCAATGGTGTAATGGCACACATGACTCGTTCTCGCTCTCGCATTAACACTATTTATGGTCAACTCAATGCCGAATATTTCATCGGTCGCCAATGGCTTTTCACTGCCAATCTCTCTGCTCATCAACACTTTGTGCGCAGTGAGGACAAAAACATCATTCTTCAAGATGGCGACAATGGCATCGTGGGTTATCATGTTGGCCGACTCGAACTCTCTGGTGCTGCATCTATCAAATGGCAACCTATCGACCGCATAGGTCTCTCTTGTGTCGTGCGCGAAGAGCTTTTTGGCGATAAATGGACTCCTATCATCCCCGCTCTATTCTTCGAGAGTGTACTCTCAAAACCAGGCAATCTCACTCTTAAACTCTCTGGTTCACGCAATTATCGTTTTCCTACACTCAACGACCTCTACTTCCTTCCTGGTGGCAACCCCGACCTCCGCAACGAGCAAGGTTGGACCTACGATGCTGGACTCTCTTTCGCAGTTGGTTCTCAATATGACGCATCTAATATAGAGACACGGCATGTCGCAACTAAAAACGATTTTATCGCAGATAAAATCAATTCCGTGGGTTCTGTGGGTTCCGTGAGAAACAAAAAATCTGTGAGAAACAATAGCTTATGTTCTAAACATTACACTCTCACCGGTTCTGCCACATGGTTCGACTCTTATATCAATGATTGGATCATTTGGCTACCAACCACCAAAGGTTTCTTCTCTCCTCGCAATCTCAAAAAAGTGCACGCCTATGGCATCGAACTCCAAACCGACCTCCAACTTCAATTCTCTAACGATTGGCATCTTTCTCTCAACGGCACATTCACATGGTCGCCTTCTATAAACATAGGCGAACCTATGACCCCTGCTGACCAATCTGTAGGTAAACAACTCCCTTATGTGCCCGAAATTTCAGCCAACATCGTCGGCAGATTATCGTGGCGCACATGGGCTTTCTCTTACAAATGGTGCCACTATAGCGAACGCTACACTATGTCAAGCAACGACATCTCCCTTACTGGTCGTCTACCAAAATACTATATGAGTAACGTAACCCTCGAAAAACAAATCCATTGCTCATGGGCAGAGTGGTCGCTCAAAGGCACCATCAACAACCTTTTCAACGAAGAATACCTCTCCGTTCTCGGCCGCCCAATGCCGCGCATTAATTTTCAATTTTTTGTCGGTATTACACCTATTTGGAAAAAATAAATTTCATTTTATCATTATAAGTATATATTTTTGGCTACCTCATTGTGAAATGGGGTAGCCTTTCTTATGTATAATTAGTAGTATTTTTTGTAATTATTACAAAAATACACATTCTTAGTGTGTATTATTTTCAAAATAGTCACCCCTACCTTTAAGTAAACTGCAAGCAACGAAACCGTCATAAACTGACACACACTTAGAATATGTATTTTTTAATTATTTTTATCCAAAAAGGCTTCAATATTTCCATTTGCAGTTTTGCAGTTTTGCAGTTTCAAAACTACAAAATCGCAAAACCGCAAACCGTAAACCGTAAACAAAAAACAAAAAAACAAGAAAAAGTTCAAATAAAATATTTAATTCTCAATTTTCAATTTACAATTTTCAATTCTCAAAATGTTGTAAATTATATAGTTGAGTGAACTTATTGTAAAAAATACATATATCTTACAAATCATTAAAAAACTATTGTAAAAAATAAAAAATAATTTGTCAGATAACAAAAATATTACTAAATTGCAGTCGCAAAGATGAGATATG
>JAZOMI010000022.1:0-34287 GCA_045653825.1 Candidatus Aphodosoma sp.
GGTACTGCATATGGTCGTGTGAAAGCGATGTTCAACGAGCGTAACCAACGCATCAAAGAGGCAGGTCCTGCCGAACCAGTTATCGTATTAGGTCTTAATGGTGCACCTCAAGCGGGCGACAATTTCAATATTTTTGATCAAGACCATGAGGCTCGCGATATTGCAAACAAACGCGAACAACTTGCTCGCGAACAAGGTCTTCGTACTTCTAAACACCTTACTCTCGAAGAGATTGGTCGTCGTATTGCCCTTGGCAACTTCCAAGAACTCAACCTTATCGTTAAAGGTGACGTGGATGGTTCTATCGAAGCATTGTCTGACTCATTGTTGAAACTCTCTACCGAAGAAATTCAAGTTAACGTAATCCACAAAGCCGTAGGTCAAATCTCCGAAAGCGACGTCACTTTGGCTGCAGCATCTAATGCTATTATCGTAGGTTTCCAAGTTCGTCCTTCTATGGAAGCTCGTAAATTGGCCGAAAAAGAAGAGGTTGATATCCGTCTCTATTCTATCATCTACGATGCAATCGAAGAGCTTAAAGCAGCTATGGAAGGTATGCTTGCTCCAGATATCAAAGAAGAGATTACTGCGACACTCGAAATTCGCGAAACCTTCAAGATTACAAAAGTTGGTACAATTGCCGGTTGTATGGTTAAAGAAGGTAAAATCAAACGTACTAACAGAATACGTCTCATTCGCGATGGTATCGTAATTTATACTGGCGAACTTGCATCTCTTAAACGTATGAAAGATGATGTTAAAGAGGTTAACTTTGGTTATGAATGTGGTCTTAATATTGCTAATTACAATGATATCCGCATCGGTGATATCATCGAGGCTTACGAAGAAGTAGAAGTTAAGAAAACACTCTAATCAATCAATATAAAAAAATAACTAGCGAGTAGCAAGACCAATTTAATATACACCTTGCTACTCGTTATTATTATAATTCCTCATTCCTCATTCCTCATTCCTCATTCTACTATGAACTATCTCGATATAATCCTCATTATCCCTCTTGCCTACGGACTAGTTCAAGGTCTTCGTAAAGGCTTAGTCAAAGAAATAGCTGGATTATTAGCTATTTTGTTTGGTATTTATCTTGCACGTTATTGGGCATTGCCAGTTTCTCAAGCATTAGTTGACCTCACAGGTTGGACACTCAATCTGTGTACTCCATTGGCTTATGCCGTAGTTTTCATTGCAGTTTCATTGTCAATTACGTTATTGTCGTATATGCTTACCAAAATCATAGGAGCCATTATGCTCGGTTGGCTCAATCGTCTTTTAGGAGGAGCATTTGGCATTATTAAAATGCTATTATTATTAAGCGTAATACTCAATTTTGTGGCTATTGTCGATCAATTTATGCCCGTAAAAGAGAAACCAGTGGTGCAAAATTCACTATTCTACAAACCAATCGAAGATGTAATGGGAGTTGTTTTGCCATATCTCAATTTCGAAGATTTCACAACCGCCGTTCGTGAAGGTATAGTTGAACCTACGACCAAAGCAATAGAAGGTCTTTGATGGGTTTCCATCTAATATAATAAAGGCAGATAAAAATCTATTTATCTGCCTTTATTATATTTATAGAATATTTAAGACCAATACGTAGTTCGTGGTATTGCCAATCTATAATACCATATTGATAGGCAATGTATGGTTCAAAACCAAGTGGGCAAGGTATGCCTACACGGGTCTTTATGCTCATCGGGCAATCTCCATTCTTTTGCCAACCATTATAACCTCCCCATTCGGTAATTAAATGCAGATATTGAGCTTCAAATTCGGCTCTGATGCCATATATATAAGCATCATTTTGTTCTGCTCGTCCTGTTTGCCAACAGTAAAATCCTATCGTTCCCGCAATGCTTAACGTCTGTGCCCAACTACTCTCAAATTCTATCTTTTCTGCAATCGTCAAATCCAAGAAATACCCAGGAGCATCAATAAATCGTCTATTCTCAAAATCCCCTCCCGATGCTGTTTTTATTCCAATTCGAGCAACTGTCAAGGGTATATATTTTTTATTAAACCAGTCTCTGTGCAAAACCTGAATATTTGTACTCACATAAATATCTCCAGCCACATTATGCCAATGGGATGACGTATTGTGTGGAGAATAATTATGAACTATGAATTGTGAATTATGAATTGAATAAAAGTCCATCACCGAATACCAAGCTTCAAGATTGACCCAGCGTGTGAATAGAGGAATATTGAGCCGTAGATTAGGCGTGAGAGTATTACTCCCATCGAATCCTTTATAATAACTATTTGATACTTCAACGGATAAATCTTCGGTAGTTTCGCCCGAATGCATATCTATCACAGGCAACGCATTAGGTCCCCATTGTGACTGTCCCCTCACAAACATCGAAAAAAATAAAGTACAACATACAAGGTATAACCTTATATATTGTACTTTAATATTTAGTGTTTTAATCATAAAACTAAATGCCGAATGGCTAATTATGCATTATGCATTATGAATTGAAAAATTACATTCTCTCTGGCATTTCAATACCGAGCAATCCCATGCCTGAAGTAATAACTTTAGCCACATTTGCTGAAAGCAAAAGACGTAAGTTTTTCACCTCTGCGTTCTCTTCTTTCAAGATTGGAGATGCTTGATAGAATTGGTTGTATTCTTTCACTAAGTCGTAAACGTAGTTTGCTATCAATGCAGGCGAGAAGTCATCACCAGCTTGGCGCACCACGTTAGGGTAGTTTGTGAGCATTTGGATGAGAATACGCTCTTTGTCAGTGATTTCCATAGCTTCATTAGCTGCAGTTACATTGATACCTTGCTCTGTTGCTTTGCGAAGTACAGATTTGATACGAGCATTTGTGTATTGAATAAATGGGCCTGTGTTTCCGTTGAAGTCAATCGATTCTTTTGGATTGAAAGTCATATTCTTGCGAGGGTCAACTTTGAGAATGAAATATTTCAAAGCACCAAGACCAACCATGCGGCAGATGTCGTTTATTTCTTCTTCTGAGCAGTTGTCAAGTTTGCCAAGTTCGTCAGAAGTTTCACGTGCTTGAGCCACCATTTCTGCGATAAGGTCGTCGGCATCAACTACTGTACCTTCGCGGCTCTTCATCTTACCTTCAGGTAATTCTACCATACCGTAAGAGAAGTGAACTAACTCTTTACCCCATTCAAATCCGAGTTTGTCGAGCAACAACGATAATACTTGGAAGTGATAGTTTTGTTCATTACCAACCACATACACCATTTTGTTGATAGGGTAGTCTTGGTAACGAAGTTTTGCAGTACCAATATCTTGTGTCATATAAACCGAAGTACCATCAGTACGGAGCAAGAGTTTTTCATCTAAACCATCGGCAGTCAAGTTGGCCCATACCGAGTTATCTGGGCGGCGGTAGAAGATACCTTTTTCCAATCCTTCTTCTACTTTCGATTTTCCTTCGAGATAAGTGTCTGATTCGTAGTAGATTTTGTCAAAATCAACACCCATTTTCTTGTATGTTTCATCGAATCCAGCATACACCCACTCGTTCATCTCTCTCCACAAACCACGCACTTCTGGGTCGTTTTGTTCCCATTTAAGGAGCATTGCTTGTGCCTCTACCATCAACGGAGCTTTGCGTTTAGCTTCATCTTCCTCCATACCTTGAGCCATAAGCTCTTTAACTTCAGCCTTATAGTGTTTGTCAAATTCTACATAGTATTTGCCAACAAGGTGGTCACCTTTCATACCGCTTGAAGCTGGAGTCTCGCCATTACCATATTTCAACCATGCAAGCATAGATTTACAAATGTGGATACCACGGTCGTTTACGATATTGGTTTTCACGATTTTCCAACCATTTGCCTCTTGGATGCGTGAGATTGAGTAACCGAGAAGGTTGTTACGAATATGGCCCAAGTGCAATGGTTTGTTTGTGTTAGGTGATGAATATTCAATCATCATAAGAGGTGATTTTTCATCGGCACGAGTATGACCAAAGTCGGCATCCGCATTGATATTGTTAAGTGTAGCCACCCAATGTTGTTGATTGATAGAGAGGTTCAAGAATCCTTTTACAATATTGAATTTCACTACAAGTGATTCATTTGCAACTAAGTATTCACCAATTTCAGCACTTACTTGTTCTGGTGCTTTGCGTGCAGCTTTTACAAATGGGAATGTCAAAAGCGTAATATCGCCTTCAAATTCGCTACGAGTTTTTTGCAATTGCACTGCATTTTCTTCAACGTCAAGGCCGTAAAGCGATTTTACGGCAGCAACAACTGCTTTAGATAATTTTTGTTCAATCATATTTTATAGATATTTAGATACAAGACACGAGATATAAGACCTTTATACTCGTTTTCACTTTGTTTATATTATTTCAAATGCCCAATGGCTAATTTTCAACTTTCAACTCTCAACTAAATAGAGCCACATTGGGGACTCGAACCCCAGACCTACTCATTACGAATGAGTTGCTCTACCAACTGAGCTAATGTGGCAAGGTTATATTAAAAACCTATGTATAAAATTGTTATTGCCGATACTACCGATATTATAATCCACAAGATTATGCCTAATAATATTGGTCTGAATCCCATTTGTTTCAAACTATTCCACGATAATCCAGAACCAATCAAAAACAATGTGTAAATCATTCCATATCGAGCAATACTTACAGTTTTTGTATATAATTCAGCCCCCTGTGGCACATATGTTGCAATCACCATAGCAATGATATAAAGGAATATAAACCAAGGAATTGCAACCTTACCTTTACCACCTTCCTTTTTGTTGTATTTATTGTAAAAAACAGATATAATCAATGTCAATGGAATAATCCATAATGCTCTAATCAATTTTGTAGTAGTAGCAATTTGTAATGCCAATTCACTTCTCTCTGCCGCTGCACCTACTACCGACGATGTATCGTGAATTGCAATAGCGCACCAATATCCAAATTCAGTGTCGTTCATTCCCAACCAATTGCCAAGAGGTGGAAATATAAACAATGCAATGGCATTTAATGTAAAAATAGTTCCAAGTGCCACTGTCATATCATTGTCCTTAGCCTTGATTACGGGCGCAATCGCCGCAATCGCACTACCGCCACAAATAGCCGTACCGCCCGACACCAAAGTACGAGTCTCTACATTCACTTTCAATAACTTACCAATCAACAACCCTAATCCCATCGTGAGAGCAATCGAGAATATTGTGAATACAAACCCTATTTTACCTGCCTCCATTGCCTCTGTCAGATTCATCCCAAATCCCAATCCCACAACTGAGGCCTGAAGTAATATTTTGGTAAAAATTTTGTTGTGTTGAACGAATGGATTACCTATCGTAAATGCCACAATAAGACCACTTAACAATGCAATAGCTGGAGTCAAAAATGGCACTAAAAACAATAATATGATAAAAATAGTCTCACGACTCTTTTGCGATAATTGAAGCATGTTTTTATATAATGTGAAATGAAATGCAAAGTTAATAAAAAATGCACAATTTACAATGCACAATTCATAATTTTTTTGTTCAAAAAAAGTTGATTAGTAATTAATTTATGAATTATTTTTACTAATTTTGCAAGGAGAAAAAATATATAAATATATGAAATCACAACAACAAGTAAATATTAAGAATAAGAGGGCTAGTTTCGATTACGAATTGGTGGAACGTTTTACGGCTGGCATTGTTCTGTATGGTACTGAAATTAAATCAATTCGCGAAGGCAAAGCTAGCCTTGTTGATACCTATTGTCAATTCTCCGCTGGCGAATTATGGGTGCGTAATATGCAGATTTCAGCCTATCGTCTCGGCTATTATTATAACCATGATGTTAAGCGTGAACGCAAACTTTTACTTAATAAGCGCGAACTTCGTAAACTCGAAAAAGCTACCAAAGAGACGGGTTACACAATTGTGCCAACTAAACTTTTCACTAACGAAAAGGGGCTTGCTAAACTTGAAATAGCCCTCGCTCGTGGTAAAAAAGCTTACGATAAACGTGAAACTCTCAAAGAAAAAGAAGATCGTCGCGATATGGATCGTTTTATGAAAATGTAATTATGAAAAAAACACTTTTAATCATATCAATTTTCGTCTATGCACACTCTCTCTTTGCGCAAGATGAATACCTTTATGGCTCATTTTCTCATGATGGCAAAATACTTCCTTATCGTTATCTTGAGCCTCAAAACATAAAGGCGAATAAAAAATATCCTGTAGTATTATTTCTTCATGGAGCGGGTGAGCGAGGTACTGACAACGAGGCTCAACTCCTTCATTGTTCTGGTCAATTCCTAAATCCAGAAATTCAAGAAAAATATCCTGCATACGTGTTTTTTCCTCAAGCTCCACAAGGTGCTTTTTGGTCTATACCAGACCGACTTACCGAACTGTCTCAAGCAATGTTTGCCGCTGTGGGTGAGCCAAGTTGGCAACTCCAAACTGTCAAGGCTATGGTCGATTCTATTGTTAAACTCCCTAACGTTGATCCTAAAAGAATCTATATAATGGGTATCTCTATGGGGGCAATGGCAACTTACGAACTCTGTTGGCGCTATCCTCATATTTTTGCCGCAGCAGTTCCTATTTGTGGTGGCGCTGATATTAATCGCCTCTCAAATGCGTCTCAAATCCCTTGGCGCATATATCATGGCGATGCCGACCCTGTTGTGTCTGTAACATTCTCTCGTACAGCATATAGGACTCTTAAAAATGCAGGTGCTAAAATCGTTTATTGCGAATTTGCCGGCTGTACCCACAATTCTTGGAATCCTGCATTCAATGACCCCGACCTATTCTCTTGGCTCTTCAAACAAAAGAAAAAATGAAACAGATTTTACATATACTATTGCTACTTTTGTTCCCATTTTCTCTCTTGGCACAAACTGCTGTTGGTTTTGTAATTGACGAAGATGGCGAACCAATACCATATGCATCTGTTTATGTAAAAAACGACCCAATAGGTGGTACTATGACCGATTTAAATGGACGTTATGAGTTAAAATTAGACTCATCAATAAGTATAAACGAGGAAGTAGTATTTTCATTTATTGGCTATCGTACCGAGATATTTTCCGTTAGCACAATAATTTCAGATTCTGTCTTTTATGTGACTCTTATAGAGCAGCCTATTATGCTTGAAGGGGCTGTTGTAAAAGCCAAAATTTCAAAAAAAGAGAGTAGAAAACTTAAGAAAGAAGCATTAGAAAAGTTTGTAGCGCAAATGCGTGAAGATTTCCCTAAACGCACTGCCGAATATCCAATCTTTTCTATGTATAATGGCTCGCAAGATTCCCGTCAACTTATTCATCATGAGATAGTAGGCACGATTTTTGAATACCCTATAGATAATAAGTGGGGTGGAGACTCGGTGGCACTTTCTGTGAAATCTGTGAAAGAATTTACTACTGAAGAAGCCAAAGTTGCTTATGATAAGTTTAATGAAATAACCGATGACCGTCTTAAGAGCAAGAAAAATAAGAAAAAGAAAGTAAAATTATCTTATACTAAGCGCAATTTAGACGAACAATCTCTTCGTATGCATCGTTTCCTTTGGGGCGGTCCAACTGGCTCTTTGATTGATTTATTGAATGTTAAGAAACCTGCAAAATGGGATTACACTATGATTGGCGATGATGCCGTATTAACCTATACAGAGAAAGAAAACTATATGGGCATTGTCAAAGGCGAACTTCAACTTCATTTCTACATCGACCCCGTTACTTTTCAAATTAATAAAATAGCTCAAAGTCTTTCAGGAGAGTTACATATTCCGTTTGGCTATAAGCTTAAAGATGATGAACTTGAATTTATCAATGCTTTGCAATTTGGTCATGATACTCTCGACCGTTATCGCGTCCGACATGCTTATATTGATGTTTTTCGTAATGTTTTTTTTCATCGCGTAGATGGCAATGTTGTTATTCGTGAAAAAAATCTCGAAGTGAAAGGCGATATAATCGACACTAAAAAGAAAAAATTAAGTTATAGTGCTGAAGCAAAAGTTATCGTTTCAGGTTCTCCTAAGATACGAAAATAACTATTCTAACCATAATTTATTACTTATGAAAAAACGTTATATTCGGCAGCAAGATAATTTGTTGTACGAAAAACTTCTCTATACAGGAGAGTTTCATCAACCATCGAAATTTACATTTGTCGTTTACGATAAAAAAACAGTATCTCACGCCTCTTTTGATAATGTAGCTGAATTATCATCTTTTCTCGATAAATCTGAAGTTACATGGCTTGCAGTGGAGGGTTTGGCAGATATTGAGGCTTTGGAAGTTTTGTTTCAAATGCTTGATATTGACCGTCTTTGGATGCAAGATATAGTTAATGCTCGGCATATTGCTAAAATCGATTTATTGGATGATGATGTTTTGGTTGTAATGGACTACTTCTATCGCTCCGATTCTACCTTGCAAAAAGAGCACATTGCCATTGTTTTACGAAAAAATATGGTAATAACTTTTCAAGAAACTCCTAATCCCCGTTTTTCCACTGTATTTAAGGCTTTACACGACCCGAAGGTGAAACTTCGCCATAGTGGTGCAGATTATCTTTTTAATGTTATATTGAGTACTGTCGTTGATAGTTATTTATTCGAACTAGATCAACAAAGGTTGGAATTGATTGATATTGAAGAACAATTGCTCGATGATGCAACCGACAATATTGAGTTGAGTCGTAAACTACAAATCATACGTAAGTCATTTCTTTTTTTTCGTAAAAATGTATCTCCTTTACGTGGTGAATTTTCTCATCTCGAAAATTCACAACATATAAAATCTTCCAATAAAATATATTTTGTTGATACTCATGATCATCTTGGCCAAGTCTTTCAATTGCTTGATAGCGAACAAGCAATAATAACATCGCTTGCCGATTATATTTCTACTGCAAACGAACAACGCACTAATAGCATTATCAGTCGTTTGACAATTCTCTCAGCCATATTTATTCCTCTTACTTTTATGGCTGGTGTTTGGGGTATGAATTTTAAGTATATGCCTGAATTGGATTATCAGTGGGGGTATTTGATAGCAATGTCATCTATGTTGTTAATAGCTGTTATTGTGGTTATCTATTTTCGTATAAAAAAATGGTTGTAGTTTGTTTAAGGTATTAGATTTTTTGTGTATATTTGCATATCAATTTGTAAATATACACTTTTTATTTTTATGATTACTTTTGTCGTATCAATTATCCTTTTAATATTGGGTTACGTTGTTTATGGTAGAATAGTAGCCCGAATTTTTGGTGAAGACCGAGATCGTGTAACTCCTGCTATTGCTAATCCTGATGGCGTGGATTATGTGGCTATGCCATGGTGGAAAATTTTCTTAATTCAATTCCTTAATATTGCAGGACTTGGACCTATTTTTGGAGCAATTATGGGTGTTATGTTTGGTCCTTCTGCTTTTCTTTGGATTGTTTTTGGGTCTATATTTGGTGGTGCTGTACACGACTATCTTTCTGGTATGTTGTCTATGCGTCGCAATGGTGCTTCGCTACCCGAACTTGTTGGCGAACAACTTGGTACGGGTGTGAAGCAATTTATGCGTGCTTTTTCGCTTATTCTTATGGTGCTTGTGGGAGCAGTGTTTGTTAGTGGTCCTGCCGGACTCCTTGCAGGAATGGCCGATGCTATCAGTGTTACATGGTGGATTGTGATTATTTTTGCCTATTACATGCTTGCTACATTGCTTCCTATCGATAAACTTATAGGCAAAATATATCCTCTTTTTGGTTTTGCTTTGCTCTTTATGGCTGTGGGTATCTTGGTTTCTTTGTTCATAAATAAAGCTCCAATTCCCGAAATTACATCAGGACTTGCAAGTCAACATCCTCAAGGTTTTCCTATCTTTCCTATGATGTTTGTCTCCATCGCATGTGGAGCAGTTTCGGGTTTTCATGCTACTCAATCGCCTATGATGGCGCGTTGTATGACTAATGAGCGTTATGGTCGTCCTTGTTTCTATGGTGCCATGATTGCTGAGGGTGTTGTTGCGCTTATTTGGGCTGCGGCAGCTTCTTCTTTTTTTGGTTCGGTGGGCGGTTTGCAAGAGTATGTTGCCTCTTTGCCTGCCACTGCTAATAAGGCAGCCGAGGTGGTTAATCTTATTTCGAATAGTTGGTTAGGTAAAGTTGGAGGATTTTTAGCAATACTTGGTGTGGTGGCGGCTCCTATTACATCTGGTGATACTGCTTTGCGTTCTGCTCGTCTTATTGCTGCCGATTTTCTCCATATTGACCAAAAGCCAATTTTAAAACGTCTTATGGTCGCAGTGCCACTTTTTGTGGGTACGTTTATCTTGTTGCAAATCAATTTCGATATCATCTGGCGTTATTTTGCATGGAGCAATCAAACTCTTTCAGTTTTCACTTTCTGGGCTTTAACCGTATATCTCTATAAAGAAAAACGCAACTATTGGATAACTCTTCTTCCTGCACTCTTTATGACTGCCGTTTGCTCTGCCTATATCATGGTTGCCCCAGAAGGCTTTGGCCTCCCACTACATATAGGTTATATTACAGCTATCGTAGTGTGTGTTATTTTTACACTCTTATTTGTTCGCTTTGCAAGAACAAAATAGATATAATTATCTTTTTTTCGTTAAAGGCTTAAAGCCTTTCAACTTTCAACTCTCAAATGTCTATTTACGAAATAGCCGAAGAATTTATTCAGTTGACTAACTGTTCTGTATTCCTGACAGGTAAAGCTGGAACGGGTAAGACAACTATGCTTCGACAAATTCGTGAGGTGGCATTCAAACAGACTGCAGTGGTGGCACCTACGGGAGTGGCGGCTATCAATGCTGGAGGCACTACGATTCACTCATTTTTTCAACTCCCATTTTCGCCTTTTATCCCTACTATTGAGGCAAAAAAAGCCTTTATCGCAAAGCAACAGGTTAATAACGTACGTCGTAAAATATATCGCGAACTTGAACTCCTTATCATAGATGAGGTTTCTATGGTGCGTGCCGATGTGCTTGATGCTATTGATACCGTGTTGCGTCATTATCGTTTTCGACCAAATGAACCTTTTGGAGGCGTACAAGTCGTTTTTATAGGTGATATGTATCAGTTGCCTCCTGTTTGTGTAGGCGAAGAGTGGGAACTCTTGCGTCGCTATTATGTCTCGCCTTATTTCTTTCATTCTCAGGCTATTCAGCAACAACCACCGATTTATATTGAACTTGACAAAATATTCCGTCAAAGCAATCAACAGTTTATAAATCTTCTTAATGAAGTGCGTAATAATCAGCTTACGCCTGACACGTTACGTCTTCTAAATCTTTGTTATAAACCTGATTTTCGCAATGTCGATGAATATATAACTCTCACAACTCACAATGCCTCTGCCGATGCAATAAATAATGATGAGTTGTCAAAAATCGATGCTCCATATTATAAGTTTGTAGCACATATCGACCGTGATTTCCCAGAACGAAATTTCCCTACCGAAGTAGAACTTTCTCTCAAACTTGGTGCAAAAGTTATGTTTATTGCCAACGATATGGCTCAACCGCGTCGTTATTATAATGGTAAAATCGGAGAAATCACAGAGATAAATAACGATGAAATTTGGGTTACTTGCGATGGTGAGGATGAGGCTATTAAGGTTTCTCTTGAGGTTTGGGAAAATAAATCTTATACAATAGACTCTAAAACTAATCAAATAGAGGAAAAACTTTTAGGAACATTCACTCAATATCCATTGCGATTGGCATGGGCTATTACTATTCACAAAAGTCAGGGCTTGACATTCGATAGGGTAGTTATTGATGCTGCGGCGGCTTTTGCGTCAGGACAAGTATATGTGGCTCTTTCTCGTTGTCGTTCGCTTGATGGTATCGTGCTTACTTCACAAATCAATCCATATTCTCTTGCAGTTGATCCTCAGATAGTTCGTTATAGTGAACAGCGTTTGCCGGTAATCGAATTGGAGCGTCAAGTTGAATTGTTTAAATCTCGTTATAGTGTACAATTGCTCGCTAAACTTTTCAGTCTTGAAGATTTGATGTCGCACACATTCGATTTTGTCAATTACATTAAGACTGTTTTGGCTGACTTTAATGAAGAAACAGCACCTTATCTCGATGAATTCCTTTCTCGTGTCAACGAATTATATGGTGTGTCACAACGCTTTTTGGCGCAACTTCATTCGTTCAATCCAAAAACTGATATTGTGCGTATTGCCGAGCGGGTTAAGGCTGCTTCGGGGTATTTTGTGCCGCAACTCGATGATTTATTGGTGCTTATTGAATCTTCTCCTGCAATTACAGAGAGTAAGGTCGAAGCTCAAGATTATGTCGAACGCTTGCAGGCTGTGTTTGAAATAGCATCGCAACTTCGTCATATCATAGATGGCATTGCCGATGATATTTCGGTGGTTAATTATTTCGATGTTAAGCAGTCATATAAAGTACCTCCATTTAAGGTTAAAGCGTATGTGGTTGAACGTGAGGTGAAAATGCTTAAAACAGAGCATCCAAAACTCTATAAACAACTCGCCTCTTGGCGTAATGATTATTGCAAGGAGCAGAATATTCCTGCATTTACGATGTTTAGTAATGCAACTTTGGTAGAAGTGTCGAATAAATTGCCGATTGAAATAGAGCAACTTACTAAAATTAAAGGTTTTGGTAAGGTCAAGATTCAACGCTACGGGAAGGAGTGTATTGATATTGTGCGCATCTATTGTCGCGAGAATGGCATTGATGCATCAGCTCAATCTGATATTGCTTTTGAGCCTGAATCTGAATACGATAGTAGAGACGCAATACATTGCGTCTCAGAAATTAAAACCGAGCGTAAACGTAAACGCAAAGAGAAAGAAAAAACTGAAAAAACTCCTACAGAAGAAATCACTTATTCCCTTCTTATTCAAGCTAAAACTCCACAAGAAGTTGCAGACGAACGTGGTCTTGTTTTAAGTACGATTTACACTCATATCGCTAAACTTATACACGCAAAAAAAATCGACATACAACAATACGTTGATGCCGATTTATTGAGTAGGGTGATGTCTATTCTCACCGAAACCCCTGAGATATCTAATTCTGAATTATTTGAACAACTCGAAGGTGCAGCAACTTATGATAATTTAAGACTTATTCGTGCTCACCAACTCTCAATTATCAATCAGTAATCTGTTGACCGTTGTCTGTTGCCTGTTGACGTTTCTTCATCTCCTCATTATAACAATGACGACAAATAGGCTCATATTTGTCAGTCTCTCCTAATAACACTTGCGATTCACCTGCAACTAAACGATGCGAAACGTATGCTGGCGCACCACAACGCACGCATACAGCATGTACTTTTTGTATGTCATCAGCTATTGCCATTAGCGCAGGCATAGGTCCGAATGGAGTACAACGGAAATCCATATCCAATCCTGCAACTATCACGCGATAACCATTTTCTGATAATTGGCGACATACATCAACAATACCATTATCAAAGAATTGTGCCTCATCAATGCCGATAACATCTACATCTCCAGCCATCAACAAAATATTTTGTGACGATTCTACTGGTGTCGATTGTATGGTATTATGGTCATGACTCACTACCTCTGTTTCCGAATAGCGTGTGTCAATACAAGGTTTGAATATCTCAACTCTTTGTTTTGCAAATTTTGCACGTTTCAATCTGCGGAGCAACTCCTCTGTTTTGCCTGAAAACATCGAACCACAAATCACCTCAATACTTCCACGGTGATGACAACTACAATTAGCCGATTCAAAAAAATACATATATTATTGTTTTTTATTCGTAAAAAATTCGTACCTTTGTGTCTGCAAAAATGCAAAGAGGGTTACACTTTTGTATTTGCAAAGTTACAAAATAATTTCTAATAAAAATAATACTTTTTACACAAAAATGAACAAAGATGTTTTAGTTGCTCTTATAGCAAAGGATGTCAACGAATTACAAGTTTTGACCGAAGGCCTTGATCAAATGGAGGCGATTCCTGCTCCTTATCTTCGTTTAGCTTTGGATAAATCTAAAGCTCTTACTGCTAATCTTGAAAATCTTATTAACTATCTTAATAACAAAGAAGTAGAAGATAAATTAGAGGCACAGCGTCAAGCTGAATTAGAAGCAAAACAAGCCGAAGAAGCTGCTCGTCAAGCCGAATTAGCTCGTATTGCCGAAGAGCAAGAGGCATTGTTCCGTGCCGAAGAACTTGAACGTCAACGTCGTGAAGAAGAGCGTCTCAAAGCTGAAGCCGAAATGGCTCGTCAAGTTGCTGCTATCGAGGCTGCACGTCAAGCCGAATTAGCAGAAAAACGTCGTCGTGAAGAGGAAGAAGCACGTCGTAAAGAAGAAGAAATCCTCCGTAAAAAAGAAGAACAAGAACGTCAAGCCGAAGAAGTTCGTCGTCAAGAAGAAGAATCTATAAATCCAATAAATACTATAGATTCTATAGATACTATAGCCACTACAGATTCTCCTATTACCACTCTCGCTGAATCAATCGAACCTACAGAATCTGTAGCAGATAAACTTGCAAAAACTGCCGATGACACTCTTGCTGCTGCCCTCAATAACAAAAAGATAATCGACTTAAAATCATCTATTACACTTGGCGATCGTTTCCGTTTCCAACGCGAATTGTTTGGTGGTAATGGAGAAAAAATGAATAAAGCAATTTCCGATTTCAACTCATTCGAAACTATGACCGAAGCCCAAGAATATATCTCTAAAAACTTCGTTCATTGGGCATTAGACAACGAAACTGTTTCCGATTTCATCCAACTCCTCCAACGCCGCTATTTGTAATGAATACACATGATATACAAAATCCTCCCCTTTGTAAGGGGAGGTGCCCAGAGGGCGGAGGGGTATCTAACTCGCAACTCTCAACTCTCAACTCTCAACTTTATTTAGTTCCAACTCCCGTTGGTAACCTCGAAGACATAACATATCGTGCTTTACGCATTCTTAAAGAGGTGAATCTTGTGCTTGCCGAAGACACTCGTACCACAGGTATTCTCTTCAAACACTTTGATATTCACACTCCTATGGCGTCGCACCATAAATTCAATGAGCATAAAACTATAGCGCAGTTTGCCGACCGCATTCTCGCTGGCGAATCTATTGCATTAGTCAGTGATGCAGGCACTCCTGCAATTTCCGACCCAGGTTTTATGCTTGTGCGTGAGTGTATTGCTCGTGGCATTAGGGTAGAGTGTCTTCCGGGTGCAACCGCTTTTGTACCAGCTTTGGTCGATTCAGGATTCCCTACCGACCGTTTCTGTTTCGAAGGATTTCTCCCTCAGAAAAAAGGACGTCAAACTAAAATTCAATCGCTTGTCAATGAGGAACGTACGATGATATTCTACGAATCACCTTATCGTTTGGTGAAAACTCTTCAACAATTTGCCGAAGCTTTTGGCGCAGAACGCCAAGCTTCAGTATCGCGCGAAATATCAAAAATGTTCGAAGATACTCAACGTGGAACACTTCAACAACTCGTAGAACATTTTACTGCAACACCACCTAAAGGTGAAATAGTAATTGTCGTAGCTGGCACAGATGGTAAAAACAATGATACATCTGTCGATGAAGATGATGAAGAACAAGACCTCGCTAAAATCCGTAAATCCAAAAAACACCGTTAATCAATGCACAATGCACAATGCACAATGCACAATTCACAACTCCTCACTCTTCACTCCTCACTCTCAACTTCAATATGCATCTCTTAATTGACCTTGATGATACTCTTTGGGATTTCCGTCGTAATTCTAGAATAGCAATGCAGGAAATCTATAACGACTATGAATTGAATAAATTTTATGATTCTTTTGAGTCGTTTTATAGTGTATATATGGCTAAAAATCATCAATTATGGGAGCAGTACTCCAAAGGCGAAATAACCAAAGATTTTCTTTCTCTTGAACGTTTCTTATATCCTTTGCGTATTGTGGGAAACGAGGATGTTGAATTAGCGAAAAAATTGGGTGAAGATTTTCTTTATCGCACAACTATGCAAACTAATTTGGTAGATGGTGCAATTGATCTTCTTGAATATCTCAAGTCTAAAGGTTATATACTTTCAATTATTTCAAATGGATTTGTAGAAGTACAGTATACCAAATTAAGTCGTTCGGGGTTGTTACCTTATTTTGATTATGTATTTTTATCGGAAGAGATAGGTTATCAAAAGCCTGATATTCGTTTTTTCAATGCTGTTCTCGAAAAATTAAGAATTAATCCAACCGATTGTATTGTTATTGGAGATAATTTGCAAACCGATATAGAAGGAGCTCAAAATGCAAATATAAAAGCAATATTTTTTGCAAATAATCTTGAGAATTTAGAAATCGATATCTCAAAAATTATAGTAATTAGTAGTTTATTCCAATTAAAAAAACTCCTATAATTATAGTTTTTTATTATTCAAAAACATGTTTTACAACATAAAAATTCAAAATGCTATTATCTCATAATAATGGCATTTTTTTTTGCTTATTTTATTATTTATTTGATATTCAATAGTATTTTTGTGATTTAGAATGTACTTTTTCATTTAGAGATAAAGTTAAAAAGTACAACAATTTTTTATTTGAGAAAAAAGATAATAAAAAACCTTGCACATTTGCAGATAAATATGTAATTTTGCTAACTGAATTTGTGTGCAGTAATGTACGCTCGTTTTCGTTGTGTAAATAACTTATCGAAAACTAATTAATAAACATTATTTATAACTAAAAAAATCATTTATGAGAAAGTTAATTCTTTTGTTCTCGGCATTGGTACTTTGTATTGGTGTCGTATTTGGACAGGGAAAAACTGTTTCGGGTCGCGTTATCGATGAAAATAACGAGCCTGCAATCGGTGCCTCTATCCAGGTGAAAGGAGCGGAAACTGTTGGTACTATTTCCGATTTCGATGGTAACTTTACCATTACTCTTCCTTCTGGTACAACTCATCTTATCATTTCTTATGTAGGTTACACTACAGTTGAGCAAGAAGCTAAAGATGGTATGGTTGTCCGTCTTACAACAGATGCTGAAGTTCTTGATGAAGTCATGGTTGTTGCTTATGGTACTTCTACAAAGAAAGCTTTTGCTGGTTCTGCTACTGTGGTAAAATCAGAAACACTTGAAAAGAAAAACCCTACCGATGTCTCTAAAGCTCTTGCTGGTGAGGTTGCTGGTGTGCAAGTAGTTTCTTCGTCAGGTCAACCTGGTACTTCTGCAACAATTCAAATTCGTGGTTTAGGTTCTATCAGTGCAGGTTCATCTCCTCTTTATGTTGTCGATGGTGTGCCTTTCGATGGTGATGTTTCTGCTATCGACCCTTCTGATATCGCGTCTACTACTGTATTGAAAGATGCTACTGCTACTTCTCTTTATGGTTCTCGTGGTGCTAATGGTGTAATCTTGATTACTACTAAAAAAGGTACTTCTGGTGAATCTGGTAAAATTGAAGTAGATGTCAAATATGGTGCTAATATGCGTTTGATCCCTTTGCATGAATCTATTAAATCTCCAGAAAAATTCATGGAACTTGCATGGGAATCTATTTACAATCAATATTGGATTGATGGTAAAGCTAATAAAGAAGTAGTTGGTTCTGCTAATGGTAAAGAATATAGCCAATGGGTGGTGGATGGTGTGCCTGCAGCTCAACTTGCTACTCAAAACTTGTTCGGTAGCAAAACTATTCCTTTTGCTTATAATCGTTGGATGAAACCAACTGATCCTCAAGCTGGTAGCATTATCGATTTTAAACAATTCTCTTACGACGATAATTCTGGTATATTGTTAGGCTATAACCCTCAATTCGGTAAATTTAATTATGCATACCAACAATATCCAGGTTATGCTACTGATCCGGGTTGGGAAGATGCTCTTTTCCGTACTGGTCAAAAATTTGAAGCTAAATTAAACATTTCTGGTGGTTCTGAGAAAACTACTTATTATACTTCTTTTGGTTATTTGAGAGACCAAGGTTATTATATCGGTTCTGATTATAGCCGTGTTACAGGTCGTGTAAACGTTTCTCACGAAGCTAAAAAATGGTTGAAAGGTAGTATGAATATGAACTACTCTTATTCTACTTTCGATAGTCCTGGTCAAGATGGTGGTGGAGCTATGAATAATGGTTTCTTCTATATTAACTCTATCCCTGCTATTTACCCAGTATTCTATTATGATGCTCAAGGTAATCGTGTTGCAGACCCAATTATTGAAGGTCAAGATATGTATGACTATGGTGACTATACAGGTCGTAAGTTCGGTCTTGGTATCAACCCTGCTGGTGCTTTGCAATATGATAAACAACGTACTATTGCTCACCAAGTTCTCGGTAACGCAACTTTGGATGCTACTCTTTATAAAGGTCTTAAATTGAGCGCTAATGTTGGTTTCTTGTATCTTGGTAGTGTTTATTCTGACTTGACAAATAACTATTATGGCGATGCTGCTGGTGTTGGTCGTATTTCAAAACAATCAAGCCATGGCTTTACTCTTAATGCGTTGCAACAATTGTCTTATGCTAATGATTTTGGTGGTGACCATGATTTCAGCGCTTTCGCTGCACACGAAACTCGTTACACTAATTCAACTTATGTGTATGGTAACAAATCAAATATTATTCGTCCTGATGGTCTCGAACTTGAAAATGCGGTTGTTATGAGTGCTGTATCTTCTGCTACAACAATCCAAACATTGGAATCTTATTTCGGTGAAGTTCGTTATCGCTATAAAGAACGTTATGGTATCCATGCTACAATTCGTGGTGATGGTTCTTCTAAATTTGCTAAAGGTCATCGTTGGGGTACATTTGGTGGTGTTGGTGTAACTTGGACTATCTCTAACGAAGAATTTATGCAAGGTGTTAATCTCCTACGCGATCTTAAACTTAAAGCATCTTGGGGTATTCTTGGTAACCAAGGTGTTGGTAGTTATCTCTACACCAATCGTTATTCTATTGTCAACGTAGGTGACCTTCCTGGTATTTATCAAACATTTGCAGGTACTCCTGATTTGACTTGGGAAAACTCTTCTATGGCTAACGTAGGTGTTGAATTCAATCTTGGTAAATATCTTACTGCTGAAATTGAATACTATTACAAATATACATCATCATTGTTATTCCAAATTGCTCTTGCGCCATCTACAGGTTTCTCTTCTCGTTATGTGAATGATGCTATGATGGCTAATCAAGGTGTCGATTTCATGTTGAATGTTCACGCTGTTAATACAAATGCGGTTAAACTTGATATTCGTTTGACTGGTGGTCACGTTTCAAATAAAATGACTAAAATGCCTAAAGATGCTCTTGGCGTCGAAATGGATATGAATGGTTCTATGGCGTTAGGTCACTCTATGCTTGATTTGTATATGCCACACTATTTAGGTGTTGATAAAAATGGTGAGGCTAACTATCAAATGTGGTACGATCCTAAATCTTTGGCAAATGGAGACCCTGTAACTAAAGAGATGGCGGATGCAAATCCTAATGCATATTCTATATCTTCTGTTCATCAATATATTTTGAACTATCATAAAAAACACGAAAATTTTGATGAATATATGAAAACTGGCAATCCAGATCTTATTCTTGATGCAACTTCTACTACCGATGTAAATATGGCATCTAGTTATTATGTTGGTAAATCACAACTTCCAAAATTGCAAGGTGGTTTTGGTTTTGATTTGAGTGTTTATGGTGTTGAACTTTCTGCTTCTTTCCAATATCAATTGGGCGGTTGGGGTTATGATAACATCTATGCTCAATTGATGCATAGTGACCTTGTTGGTAAAACAAACTGGCATGAAGATATGTACAATAATCGCTGGACTGAGGCTATTGGCGCTGAAATGAAAGACGGCGAGTATCGTACAGATATAGCTCCTCGTTTGTCTAATGGTTCTGACAATTATGCAAACTCTGTTTCTGACCGCTTTATTATTACAACAAACTATTTGTCTCTTTCTAACTTAAGCTTAGGTTATTCATTCCCTAAAAAATGGATGGAAAAAGCGAAATTGAACTCTTTGCGTTTGTCAGTTGCAGCTGATAATCTCTTCTGTTTGTCTGCTCGTAAAGGTTTCATCCCTATGGCTTCTATGTATGGTACTTCAGATGTATCTCAATATACTCCGCTTTCTTCTGTAATCGGTACTATTAAAATTTCATTCTAATAATTCTTTTATTTTTACTTAAAATGAAAACAATTAAAATATTATTTTTTAGCTCAATATTGATGCTCGGTCTTTCGGCTTGTTCTGAAAAATTTTTGGAGCATGAGTTGACAGGTAGTAGTATTACTCAAGAAGAATTAGACGGACTTGGTAATACTATGGTTGAACGTGTTCGTGGTTTGTATGCCCTTATGTTCCAATATGGTGGCGACCACCAACACTTCGGACAAAAATCAATAGATATCTCTACTGATATTATGGCGGGTGATGTTGCATTGACTAACCCTGGTTATGGTTATTGGGGGGCTTTTGCTAACCGTACTGCTTATACTAGTGGTAGTTATGTTTGGAGTCATCACTTCTTGATTATTGCTAATGCAAACAATATTGTTCGTTATTACAATAATTTGGATCGTGCTGAATGGACTTTGACTGACTCTTTGTGCTATGCCGAAACTATTACTTTGCGTGCTTATAGCTATTTCAATATCGGTCATTTCTTTTCTCCTTCTCCTTTGAACAAAAACCCTCAAGAGTATTCTAATTTGGTTACTTGTGAGCAAGCTGCTCTTCGTGAAAATCCAGACGCAATTGTTAATCGTCATGATTATTATGTTACTTGCCCTATCTATCGTGGTGAAGATGAAGAATATAATCCTGAAAATGGTTTGTTGTATCCAAAAGTATTGTCTGGTATTACTGATGTTTATGCTTTTGTGTTGGAAGATATTGATGAAGCTATTGCTTGTTTTGAAAATCTTGAAGCACAAGGCGTAAGACGTGAAACTAAACTTCACGTAAATAAAGAAGTTGCTCGTATTATTGGTGCTTATGCGGCCATTCAATTGGGCCGTTATCACGAAACCCAAGAATTTTATCAACTTGCTTACGATTATGTGAAACCTGTTATTGATGCTAATGGTGGTGAGTTTGAATTGTTGCCTTATGATGAGGTTTTGACTACTGGTTTTAATAATGAAAACGCTAAATCTTGGATTTGGGCTCTTGATGTAACTCGTGAAAATACAACAGCTCTTGCTTCTTTCTGGGGCCATATGGATATTCATACTTATTCATACGCTGCTGCTGGTGGTATTTTGGGTATTGACAAAAAACTTTACGAAGAAATCCCTGAGACAGATATTCGTAGAAGTTGGTTTAATACTGCTTCTGGTTATAATTATTGTCCTGAAAATAAATTTTATCATGGCACTATGTCTTCTCGCCACGACCCAATTAAAACAGGTACTCTCAATGGTGTCGATCGTAACTGGTTGAACGATGTTGTTTATATGCGTATCGAAGAAGCCTTTTTGCTTGCTGCTGAGGCAGCTTACCGTAAAGGGGATAATGCAGAAGCTATCAATATCCTTACTCAATTGGAAAATCAACGTAATACAAATGTTGTTATCAATGCCGAAAATCTTCTTAATAAGTTGTATTTCAATTGGCGTCTAGAACTTTGGGGTGAAGGTCGTGCTTTGCTGACTTTCAAACGTTTTGGTTCGGATATTGCTGACAAAACGCGTGGAGGTAATCACTATTATCAAGCAGATAAGGAAATGTCGTATATTGATCCTGAAGTTACTTTTACTCTTCCTTCTTCGGAATTTGCATATAATAATGCTTTGCAACCAGATTCTATTAAATAATTAATAATTTTATAATTTCTAAATTTTGTTAACATTATGAAAAAGTTTTTGTTCTTTTTAATGGCAATTGTAGCTCTTACTTTTGCTGCTTGTGAACAACCTGAAGGACCTGTTGGTCCGGGCACAGGTGGTACTGACGAGCCTGCAGTGATTGATTCTAATACTGTATTGACTCTTTCTATTACAGATTTTGCTCTTACTCCAGGTGAAACTAAACGTATTACCGTTACCTTGAATCCTCAACCTACTGGTGCTTACAATCTTATTTGGTCTTCTAGCAACGATGCAGTTGCTACTGTTAAAGGTGGTCTTGTTACTGGTGTTGCTAATGGTACAGCTGTGATTACTGTTGCAATCGAAGGTACTGAGATTAAAGCTACAGCTAACGTTAAAGTTGGTTCAGCTATTGATAACGTGGAATTTACTAATGTTGAATTTATTGGTTATAAAGCAGATATGATTCCTCTTTCTGTGTGGGTTTATGATATTGATGAAAATGGAAAACCAAATTTGGATGAAAATGGTGATACTGTTTTGATTGAGGTTGCTGATATCAATGGGGATAGTATTGACGACTATTTTATTGCAGCTGTTGGTTATATTATGCCAAAAGGGATGACTCTTGATGGAGGTAAACCAGCAGGTACTCCAAATTACCTTATTTCTGTAAGAACTTCTATCATTTTTGATGGCACATATATCTATCCATTCTGGACTTACGTATTCTCAGCTAATGAAGAAGAATATTGGACAGAAGCTTTGAACGATAATGGTAAACCTTGTATGAAGTGGAGATATGCTACTTATACACATTTCAATCCTGAACGTTATGGTAACTATTATTATAGAGTGTATAGTGCATATCAAAATAAAGTAACATGGCCTGCTACTCAAGAAGAATTTGATGCATGGGTAGCTGATGGTGGTTACTTCTATGATTCTAATTACGATTCTTATGTGGGCTATTTGATGGTTCCTGATGACGCAGAATCTTATGTGGCTTTAGCTGGTTTGGTTAAAGGCGGTAAAGGTTTCGCTTATGATCAAGTGGATACTGATGGTGATGGCAAGAATGATGCAGCTGCTCTTACTTATTTAGATGTTGAGCTTGATTTCTTTGCTAACGTTGAAAATATGGGCTTTGCTATTGAAGGCGAAGGTGACGAGGCTCATTATGTTGTTGAAGGAGAAGGTGAAAATGCATATTTTGCTATGGATGAAATGATTTCTCGTTCATTCCATTTTGATAAGAGAAAATCAGCTCCAAGAAGAGTAATGTCTAAAGCTCCTATGATGACAATGAAACGCATGGAAGCTAATATTCTTACTAATCTTCCATTAGTTAATATTCTTCCTCGTTAAGATTTGGGTATTATATAAAAAAAAGGGCTAAATCAAATTTGGTTTAGCCCTTATTTTATGTGATGCGTTTTATTGGAATTTTTGTGCGTTTGACTGTGAAAAATAGATAATTATTTGTGTAATACATATTTTTTTTATATCTTTGCAAAATATTAGTTTTATGCATTTATGTAGTGTTTGTATAATTAAATAAATCTTATATTTTACAATTATGAAAAAGTTTTTTTCGATTTTATCACTTTTTTGCTGTTTGTCAATTTCTTTGATGGCGGTACCAGCTTATCGTGGGTTATTAACTAAAACTCAGCCTGATGGCACAACTATCAATTATTATCTTCATGGAGATGAATATTTTAATTTTTATTCATCTGAAGATGGTTATCTTATTGTTTTGAATGAGAATGGTGTATTCGAATATGCTGAATTTAACGAACAAAATCAAATTATTCCTGTCGGTATTAAGGTTTCTGATATATCAAAAAGGAATAATAAAGAAAAGAAATATTTGAAAGATGCTATTACGCTTGAAGATTTGCGTGTAGAACTTACTAATGTCGCAAAAATTTCTCGAGCTAAAGCGCAGCAAAGAGTAAAAGAAGGCAATGCTCCTATAAAACGTTATCCTCTCGAAGGTACTCCTACAAGCCTTGTTATTCTTGTTAATTTTAAAGATGTATCTTTCGTTACACCGAAAGAAAATTTTGTTAATCTATTAAATGAAAAAGGTTATTCGGATAATGGAGCTACAGGTTCGGCAAAAGACTTTTTTGAAGCTTCTTCTAATGGTGTATTTCATCCTGATTTCGTAGTTGTCGGTCCTTATACATTGCCAGAAAATATGGATTATTATGGTACTGATTATGGTACAGGAGCATATCGTAATGAAAGATATGCATCCCAAATGGTTATTGATGCATGTAAGGCTGCTGATGCTGATGTTAATTTTAAGGATTATGATACTGATGGTGATGGAAATATAGATAATGTATTTGTTTATTATGCAGGTCATAACCAAGCAGAGGGTGGTCCTGCAACTTCTGTATGGCCTCATCGTTCTCAAATTATAAGTAAGAATAATTTTGATGGTGTCATGTTGAAGGACTATGCTTGTACATCAGAATTGAAGAGTGATGAAGGTTCTGTAATGTGTGGCATTGGCACCTTCTGTCACGAATTTGGTCACGTATTGGGTTTGCCTGATTTTTATGTTACAGATTATGGGCATAAGGCTCCTACTCTTGGTTCTTGGGATGCAATGGATGAAGGTCCATATAACAATGGAGGAAAGACACCCCCATCATATTCTTCTTATGAACGTTTTTATTTAGGATGGTTGAAACCTACAATTTTAGAACCAGGTGGTGAATTTGAACTTGAACCTCTTTTGACGTCTAATACGGCGTATATTATTGCAAAAGAAACACCTAATTTGAATGGAAAACACCCATCTCCAAGTGAATTTTTTATGCTTGAAAACCGTCAAAAAAATGGTTGGGATTCAGTTGGCCTTCGTGGTCATGGGCTTTTGATTACTCATATTGATTGGGAAGATAATAAGTGGCGTAATAATGTCGTAAATAATGATTCTCTTGATATGGGCGTGCAAATTGTTTGTGCTTCTAGAACAACTAAATCTCCTTCTTATAATACTTTCCCTGGGTCTGATAATATTCGTACTTGTCAGTTGACAATGAAAGATGGGTATAAATTTGAGGAAGTGATATCTTCTATTTTTGAAAAAGATGGTAAAATTTCTTTTATTTATGGTGAATCACCAACTACTCCTTATGTTTCATTTACTGGCGACAATTTCCAATCATTTATTACTGATTATGGTACTCCTCTTATTAAAACAGTTAATTTTAAAGGACATCATTTATCTTCAGATGTTCTCTTTAAATTGAAAGTGGGTACTAATTATAGAATCAGAAAACAAGGTGATGAAGATTTCAGCAGAAGTGTTGATATTGCAGTAAATCCAGATTCTACAATTGATTGTGTTTTAGAATTTAAATTTGAACCTAATCGTATAACTAATGTTGATGATTATTTGATTGATGTTTTGTCTATTGAGGCAGATAATTATGTTGTGCAGTATGATATTCAAGGTCAATCTAAAAAAGGTGTGAATGTAAAAAAACCAGTAGTTTACGAAGCTAAAAATATTACTGAAAATTCATTTACCGCACATTGGCAAGGTCAACCTAAAGCTACATGTTATTATTTGTCGGTTTATTCAAAAGAGAACGCTGTCTCTTTCGAAACAGAAGAGTTTGGTACTTTTTCTGATAAAGAGAAACCTGAAGGTTGGGAGGCTAATTTCTCTACTACAAGTCCATTGTATAAATCTACTCCACCATATTCAGTTTATTTCAAAGATATACAAGATACTTTGTGGTCGAAAGAGTATTTTTCTGCTGTAAGTAAAGTTTCTCTTTGGATTCATTCAAACAATACAATTGGTACTTTCTTTGTTGATGGTTTAGTGAATGGAGAATGGACAAATCTTTGTACGAAAGAGATTAATACATCAGTGAAACGTCAAACTATAACCTTTGATTTAGGAGGTAAAATTTGTTATAAGTTCAGAATGTATTATGAGGCATCTTCTGTTTCTGCTGGTGGTATATGTGTTGATGATTTCCAAGTTGAATATAATCAAAAACCTGTATTTATACATGAAAATCTAGAAGTGTTTGATACTTTATGGGCTATTGGAGGTTTGACAAATGATCGTTATTATTATTACAGACTAAAAGCTTCTGATAAGAATATTGATCTTGCAGTAGATAAAAATGAACAAATTAGTCCTTACTCTGATGAGATTAAAGTGAATTTGTTGGGATATGTTAATGTAGATAATCTTTCTAAAGATATTACAGAATTGTATATAGAATATGTTGGAGCACAGCAAGTCTTAGTTGATTTAGGCGAGGAGCCAACCGCTTCATCTTCTGTATATATTTATTCTATTGATGGTCGTTTGGTTCAAACAATTGTTCCAACGCAACAACGATTTGAAATCAATGGATTGATACCAAATAATATGTATATAATTAAATATTCAACTAATAGCGATATAAATCAAATAAATAAAATAGGAAAATTAATTTATTAATTTTATTTGGTGTTGAATTTTTAGGGGGCTAATATTAAGGCCCCCTTTTTAAAATCTGTATTATGAAACGTCTACTTGTTTTATTCTGTTTTGTCTTGTCTTTTTATTATTCCTATGCAGTTAAGGCCTATCCTGGCTTGATTAGTTATGTGCAGCCTGATAGTTCGGTGGTTAATTATTATCTCATTGGAGACGAAAATTATCATTATATGGTATCGGAAGATGGTTATTTGCTCTCTTTTGATGAAAATGATTTTTTGGTTTATGGTGATTATAATTCTAAAAGTGGAATGATAAAACCATCTCGCAAAAAAATTAAAGTTTCAGTCTTAGCAAGTCAATTGGATAGTATTGCGGAGCAAAAGACAAATAAATTTTATTCTTCTCACAAGAGAGCATCGTCTAATAAAGGCTATCCTCTGGTAGGGTCTCCTAAAAGTTTGGTTATATTGGTTAATTTTGAAGATGTTAAGTTTAAATCATCTTCTGCAAATCAGGATTTTGTTAATCTGTTGAACCAATATAATTATTCTAGAAATTCAGCAACAGGCTCTGCTCGCGATTATTTTCGTAATGCTTCTAATGGAGTATTTGAACCTGATTTTATTGTAGTAGGGCCGTATGATTTGCCTCACGATATGAAGTATTATGGCGAACAGCGTGGTGATACTATTGATATTCGAAATGGGAATATGATTGTTGATGCTTGTGAAGTGGCTGATGGAGATGTTGATTTTTCAGAATATGATTTAAATAATGATGGTTATATTGACAATGTATTTGTATATTATGCAGGTCATAACCAGGCTGAGGGTGGTTCTAAAAATTCGATTTGGCCACATCGTTCTTATATATTATCTGATGTCAGATTTGATGGTGTGCGTTTAGGTGATTTTGCCTGTACTTCTGAATTAAGAGGTTCATCGGGTAATTTTATGTGTGGTATTGGTACTTTTGTGCATGAATTTGGCCATGTTCTTTCACTTCCTGATTTATATGATACCCAGTATTCAGGGCACGAAACTTTAGGTTCTTGGGACGTAATGGATAATGGTTCATATAATAATGGTGGACGTACTCCTCCTACATATTCTGCCTATGAACGTTTTTATTTGGGATGGATGAAACCGAAGCAGTTATTGAGTGATATGAACATAGAGTTACAACCTTTGTCTATTAGTAATTCAGCTTATTTAGTTGCTAATTCTGAGCATAATTTGGTTGGTAGTAATCCAAATCCAAAGGAGTTTTTTATGGTAGAAAATCGTCAAAATATAAATAATGATGGGGTTTTGGCTTCTGGTTTATTGATAACTCGAATTAGATATAATGCTGAAAATTGGGATTATAATGTAGTTAATAATAATGCAGCAAATATGGGTGTCGAAATTTGTTGTGCTGCAGGTTCAACTGATGAGCCTCCGTTAAATGTATTTCCTGGAGGGCGCAGAATTACTGATTTTACTTTTAAATTAAAAAATGGTACTACTCTTGATAGACATTTATCGCAAATAGCTATAGATAGTGATAAAAATATAACTTTTGTTTATGGTACGCCTTCAAGTTGTCCAATTATTTCTATTGAAAATGCAGATGAACTTGATGATTTTAATGCTTTGTTAGGAGAGTTTGATGTGAAAAATATTACGATAGTTGGTTCTGCAATTAGTGGCGATTTGAATTTGAATATTATAGGTTCTACCTTCTCTATGAGATTGGCTGATTCTAATGATGACTTTACTTCTTCATTGATATTGAAACCTAGTGTGGATAGTTTGATAAATGTTTCAGTTGAGATTAAATATACGTCAAAAGCTTATACTTATCAAAATTTTATATCTGAATCGTTAGTTTTGACAACTGATGATTTTGAGAAAAGTTTAATTTTAAAAGGTCGTACACCTCGCCCTATTTTTGTTAAAACACCTTTGGCATGTGAAGCTGAGAATATATCGCCTTATACATTTACTGCCGTCTGGGATTCTGTATATGATGCTACGAAATATTTTTTGTCGGTATATTCAATAGCTACTTCTGATACAATTTATGTTGTCAAAGATACTATTATTTCTGTTTATGCTGATTTAGAAAAAATAAAATGTGATATAAAGAATTTGCATGAAGGTACAGACTATCGCTATCGTGTTAGAGCATCAGATTGTGATTATTATGGACGCTACGAAAATATTACTGATTATTCTAATGAAATTTTGGTTTCTACATTGGAGGGATTTGGAGCAGAGAGTCGTAAGTTGGATGTGTTGAAGCAAGATAATAAATATGTTGTTTATTTGCCGGTGCCAGATGAAAATCATAGTATATTTATTTATTCTGTAGATGGCCGTTTGATTACTTCTGTGCCAGTTACTGCTAATATTGTTGAAATACCACAATTAGCTGCAAATAAAGTTTATATTTTAAAATATGCATCTAATGATGGTATAAAACGTAAATCTAAAGTGATAAAGTTGTATTATGAATAATAATTAAAAACGCTCGACTAAATATTTAGTCGTGCGTTTTTAGTTCATAGCTTTCGTTTTTTAGCCAAATTATTATCTCCTCTAATATTTTCAGTGTGCGAGGTGCGGCTTTGATTGAATCGTGCATTACGATGATAGAGCCTGGTCGAGTGTAGTGTTTCACGACATTTAGAATATTCTCAGGGGTATGTTTGTTGTCCCAATCGTAAGTTATTACATTCCATTGTATTATTTTGTAACCCTTATTGCGCAACATGCTATTTTGGCGTGGAGTAATTAGTCCGTGAGGAGGGCGAAATAGATTGTTGCCTACAAGCGCAGCACATTCGTCAATTTCGTTTAGATAGTCGTTAGTATTTGTGTAGAATCCTTTCGAATGGTGCATTGTGTGGTTGCCTACTTGATGTCCTTCGGCTTTGATTTGTGCAAATAGTTCGGGATGTTTGACAATATTATCGCCTACGCAAAAGAAAGTTGCTTTGACGTTGTGTTGTCGCAGAATGTCGAGTATTGTAGGCGTAGTTTCGGGGCATGGACCATCGTCGAAAGTAAGATATACCTCACGCCCAGCGGTTGGTATTCGATACTCCGCTGGGCATAGTAGGTGTAATATTTTCGGTGGTTGATACACTTTTTATGAATTGATAAAAGACATAAGAACAGAATAGCATAAAAATAAATAAATTTATGTTCTTGTGTTCTTATGTCTTCTAAAAAAATGTCTTTAGTTTCGCACTAATGGGTAATATTTTTGCAAGTTTTCTTCGAGCTCGGTTACCAATTCAGAATTGTGATTGCGAGCAGTCATCCACATATTTTGAATTAGACCTACGTTTTGACGGATAGATAAATCTTGAGATACCGCTTTGCTATGTTTTGATTTTAATGATTTGACCCATTCGATTTTTGCGATACAGTCATCGAGTAAAGGACGAACCAATGCGTCTGCTTTTTCTGTTTGACCGAGTTCGTAGTAGTATTCGGCAAGCATAGCAGTGCTGTAGTCGGCAGGAACAGATGTTGTAGGGATTACCTCCATACATTTATCAAGTACCTCAAGAGCTTTTTCATTTTGACCTTCTTCGATGAGAGCAGATGCAAGTTGTCCAAACATCATGCGCATTGTGCGAGCCATACGGATGTGTTGCTCGTCGAGGTAAACATTAGGGTTGGCAATGTTGCCCCATACGAATTTATTCATCATATTGTCGTACATAGCCTCAGTATTTACTCGTTCGCGTTGACCTTTAACAGGAACGATGCGATATGCTAAACCTTCCAATTGCATGTACTCTTGTAGAGCCGGGTAGTATTCGTTACCTACAGTTGCTGCTACATATATAGGGCGTTCCCAATTGTTTGTATTGAGCATTTCGAGCACCATAAGTTGAGCTTTGCCCACAGAGCGATTGAGTTTGATATACATTTGGTCGACGATTTTGTCGGCGTCTTCGGCTTTGACTGTACCTGTTTCGATAGCTTTTTGCTTGTCGATAGGGAGTATCATTGTAGAGCTGAAGAATGTGCCAATGCCATTGTCGTCGATAGCTTTAGGGTTGCGCACAAGGTCGAGGGCTTGGCCGAGTTCCATACCGTTTTTGAATTGAGCATGGTCAGATACACGACATACGTCGAGGTGACCAGATACATAATCTTTTTTCTCCCAAGAGATAGGAAGAGGTGCCGATGTATAGGCTTCGCGTTTCATTTGGTCAATATACCAATCAGTGTTGAGATATGAAAGGTTGCAGACGCGCATATCGGTGCGGTTTTCTTCTACCTCTTGTTTGTACCAAAGAGGGAATGTGTCGTTGTCGCCATTTGAGAAGATTATAGCATTAGGGGCGCAACTATTGAGGTAGTTGAGACCGAAATCACGAGCAACACGACGGTTTGAGCGGTCGTGGTCGTCCCAGTTTTGTTGTGCCATAAGGGCAGGCACGCCAAGACAGCAAATAGTTACTATAATTGCAGCTAAAGGTTTTGGCATGAATTTCTTGATGAGAGAGTAGAAGAACATTACGCCAAGGCCAATCCATATAGAGAATGCGTAGAACGATGCAGCATAGGCATAGTCACGCTCGCGAGGTTGGTATGGAGTCTGGTTGAGGTACATCACAATGGCAAGACCTGTCATGAAGAATAGTACGAATACCAACCAGAATTGCAAGTTGCCTTGCTTTTTATTGCACAATTGCCATGCGATACCGAGCAAACCAAGTAACAATGGAAGCATGAAATAGCAGTTGCGACCTTTGTTGTTTTTGAGTGAATCAGGCAATGTGTCTTGATTGCCAAGACGGGCATTGTCGAGGAATGGTATGCCTGAAATCCAGTTACCTTTGTCTAATTCGCCATGACCTTGGAGGTCGTTTTGGCGACCAGCGAAGTTCCACATAAAGTAGCGCCAATACATGAAATTGACTTGGTAAGAGAAGAAGAAACGAAGGTTTTCGCCCATTGTAGGCATAACAAGAGTTTCTTGACGACCACAACGGTCAACAGTGATGCGTTTGCCTTTGATGTTGCCCCATGTTTTATAAGCAGATACGTGATGTGATTGACCTGAATACATACGAGGGAATAGCATTTTGAAACGAGGGTCCATTTCGTAGCCAGTTTGGCGCTTGCCAAGGTTTTCGTATGTATCTTTTTCGTTTTCAGATGTTTTTACTTTTTGTTGCCATACGGTCTTGCCATATTTAGCGCGTGGCACACACATGTTGCCTTGTATGTCAAGGATTTCAGGTGCTGAATACATAGCTCCGTAGAATAGAGGACGGTCGCCATATTGTTCGCGGTTGAGGTATGATTGCAATGTGAATACATCTTCTGGCGAGTTTTGGTCCATAGGTGTATTTGCCATTGAGCGAATCACAATCATTGTGTAGGTAGAATAGCCGATGAGCATTACCATCGCACAAAGCACTATTGTGTTGAGCCAATGGTAGTTCCATTCTTTTTTGACAAAGAGAAGAACCGACATGGCTGCGATAATCAAAAGTCCGAGTATCACTCCGCTACCAAGGAATGGTATACCGAGCATAGTGAGTGCTGCGATGAATGCGATGCGAGCACGGATTTCGTTTTTAACGGTTTGAGTTTCGTAAACAGCCCAAATAAGAATTGCTGCTGTGACAATAAGGTAGATGACAACACCACTATTGAAACTTAAACCACAAGTGTTTACGAAGAAGAGTTCGAACCAAGAAGCTACTTTCACGAATCCTGGAATCATACCATATAGTACGGCGGCAAGGATTACGACCGAAATGCCGAGTGCAATTATAGTGTTTTTGACATTGACTTCGTATTTTTTGAAATAATATACAAGTACGATTGCAGGGATAGTCAACAAGTTGAGCAAGTGGACACCGATACTTAAGCCCATGAGGTAGGCAATGAGGATAAGCCAACGTGCTGCATGTGGCTCATCTGCAACGTCTTCCCATTTGAGAATACACCAGAAGACTACTGCAGTAAAGAGCGAAGAATAGGCATAAACTTCACCTTCGACAGCTGAGAACCAGAAAGTATCTGAGAATGTGTAAGCCAATGAACCAACAAGACCTGCGCCAAGGATAGCGATGCCTTTGCCAAGAGTCATTTCCTCGCCATCTTTGAGGGTGATTTTGCGAGCAATGTGTGTAATTGTCCAGAATAAGAATAAGATAGTGAACGAACTACATAAAGCCGACATTGCATTGACCATAGCAGCTACTTGAGTAGGGTCGGATGCAAAAAGCGAGAAGAGGCGACCTGTCATCATAAAGAATGGTGCTCCAGGTGGGTGACCAACTTCGAGTTTGAATGCTGATGAAATGAACTCACCGCAATCCCAAAACGACGCAGTAGGTTCGATTGTGAGTAGGTAGGTAACTGTTGCAATGGCAAATGCCAACCAGCCTACGATGTTGTTGTAAAGCTTAAAATTTTTCATTTAGTTTTATAGTTTTTTATTATTTAATTCTCAATTTTTTCGCTAAAGTCTTAAAAACTTTCGGTTCTCAACTCTCAACTCTCAACTTTCAACTTTCTCCTGGGTAGTCGATTGTATAGTGCAATCCACGACTCTCTTTGCGTGCAGTGGCTTGTTTAATGATGAGGTATGCCACTGATATACAGTTGCGAAGTTCGCATATATCGCGACTAACCACCGAGCGTTCGAAGAGGCTTTCTGTTTCGCGGAATAAGATTTCGAGGCGCGACATAGCGCGTTTCAAACGGAGGTTCGAGCGTACGATACCCACATACGAACTCATAATTTGTTGTACCTCTTTGAGTGATTGAGTGATAAGAATCATCTCTTCTGGCAATCGAGTACCTTCATCGTTCCATTGTGGAATAGCTTCGTTGATAGTTAAACTATCGAGCAGTGGAATAGCGTGTTCGGCTGCCGCATCGGCATATACTATGGCTTCGATGAGCGAGTTAGATGCCAAACGATTAGCTCCGTGAAGACCTGTGCATGAGCATTCACCTGTTGCATAGAGGCGGTGGATACTTGTTTCGGCATTTTCGTTTACTACGATACCACCGCAGAGGTAGTGAGCCGCAGGTGCCACAGGAATATATTGTTTTGTAATGTCGATGCCGTAAGAAAGGCATTTTTCGTAAATCATAGGGAAGTGCTCGCGAGTTTCATCTGCTGGCTTGTGTGTTACGTCGAGGTAAACATGTTCTGAACCAGATACTTTCATTTCATTGTCGATAGCGCGAGCTACGATGTCGCGAGGCGCAAGTGAGCCTCGTTTGTCGTATTTGTGCATAAATTCTTTACCTTTGATTGTGCGTAGCACAGCACCATATCCACGCATAGCCTCTGTGATGAGGAACGAAGGGCGCACGCCAGGGTGGTAGAATGCAGTAGGGTGGAATTGCACAAATTCCATATCGCGAATCACACCACGTGCGCGGTGCATCATAGCGATGCCGTCGCCTGTTGCCACAAGTGGATTAGTCGTTGTATTATACACATTGCCGATACCACCAGTCGAAAGCATGGTTATTTTGCTTAAAAATGTGGTGATGCGGTTGCTACGAGTGTTGAGGGCATAGATGCCATAGCACTCAATGTCTGGAGTTTTGCGAGTTACTATCTGACCGAGGTGGTGTTGTGTGAGGATGTCAATTGCAAAATAGTGTTCAAACACCTCGATATTTTTGTGTTGTTTGATGCGTGCGATGAGCGAACGTTGGATTTCTGCGCCAGTCGAATCTTTGTGGTGCAATATGCGATGCTCCGAGTGTCCGCCTTCGCGGTGGAGGTCGAACGAGCCATCAGGTGCTTTGTCGAAATCAACGCCCCATTCGAGCAATTGCTCAATCTGTTTTGGTGCGTTCATAACTACCTTTTCTACTGCCTTGAGGTCGCACATACCATCGCCAGCAATCAGCGTGTCTTGTATATGTTTTTCGTAATTGTCTAATACAGGATTAGTTACAGATGAAATTCCGCCTTGGGCGAGAGCCGTATTAGCCTCGTCGAGGGTGCTC
>JAZOMI010000023.1:0-2217 GCA_045653825.1 Candidatus Aphodosoma sp.
GGTGATAGTCAAACCTGGCACAGCACCTTGCAATGCTTTAGCCACATCAGACTCGGTTTTTGATTCCAAAGTTTTAGAAACATCTACGGTTGTCACAGCACCGGTAAGGTTCGCCTTCTTTTGGGTACCATAACCGATTGCCACTACCTCGTCAAGAACTTGTGTGTCCTCTTTGAGCATAACAACCATGTCTTTGTGAGCGCGAACTTCTTGATCCTTGTAACCTACGTAAGAAACGTGGAGGGTTACGTTAGGCTCAACGCTAAGAACGAAAGCACCGTCCAAATCGGTAATTGTACCGTTGGATGTACCTGCTTCTACAACGCTGGCACCTACAAGAGGTTCACCATTAACATCAACTACTTTACCTACTACTGAAATAGGAGCAGCCATAGCACTGATGCTAACCAACGACATTGCAAATACTGCAAATGTCATGAGTAGGCTACGAAAGCCATTCTCTTTGTGTTTGTCCATCATAACGTGTTTTTTGTTAGTTAATATTATGTGGGAATTTCACCCACGTTGATTTGTTTGTTGTTTGTTTATTGTCTTTTTATGATTTTTCTTTTTTTTCCTTTCCCCCACATTCTACCAACATCCACTATTCTCCCCCATTCGTCCTTCTCCGTCGCCTCCCGAACCACTCATACCAACACCATTTCTTCCTCGCGCGTATGCATATATATAAGGAGTGCCGAAATGGTGCATAATTTTATCGGTCGATATTTTTCAGCCTTGTTTTATGATTGATTGGCTATAAAGTTCTTGTAATAATTGCGTACGGTATCACGATTTACGTGCAACTTATCGCCAATCTTCTTAAATGACATGCCGTTGGCTCGTAATTTGGCAATTACTTTTTCTTTCTCCTTCAGTTTATAGCTTGATTTTGATGATTTCCCCTTTGGTCTGCCCAATTGTACGCCTTCAGCTCTTTTTCTTGCTAATGCATCCTTGGTTCTTTGACTAATCAAGTTGCGTTCTATTTCTGCTGATAATCCAAAAGCAAAAGCCAGTACTTTGCTTTGTATATCATCTCCTAAGCGGTAGTTGTCTTTTATAGTCCACACTCGACATTCCTTAGTCATGCAGATATTCAATATTTCCATTATCATAAATAGATTTCTTCCTAATCGAGATAACTCACTACAGATGATGATGTCATCTTTTTTGATTTTGCGCAGAAGATGACCAAGTTGGCGTGTGGTGTAATTTTTTGTTCCACTAATGGTTTCCTCTATCCAATCGTCAATCGCTAAATGCTGAGAAATACAAAACTTTTTGATCTCAAAACGTTGGTTCTCCACCGTCTGTTTGTCACTGCTGACTCGAATGTATCCGTAAATCATAATTTAAGAATTTATATGTTGTGAATAACTATTGCTAAAGATAAAAATACTAAAAAATATGTTGTTAAACATATATTTAACTATTGCAAGAAAATTATTTATTTTTTTTGTGATTTTTTTGAAAAAATATTTGTTGGAGTTAAAAAAAAGTAGTAACTTTGTAGCCGAAATGAGTGTGTCGTGCTGTGTGGATACGAGTGAGTAGCATAAAAACGACCATTTAAATACAGCAATTATAGGACCAAATCGCGCAATGGAACTAAAACAACTTGACAGCTTTTTGTACGCCAGCAAATAACAACAAAAAAAACATAAATCAACGTGGGTGAAAATCCCACATAATATTAACTAACAAAAAACACGTTATGATGAACAAACACAAAGAGAATGGCTTTCGTAGCCTCCTCATGACATTCGCAGTTTTTGCAATGTCGTTGGTTAGCATCAGTGCTATGGCTGCTCCTATTTCAGTAGTAGGTAAGGTAGTTGATGCTAATGGTGAACCTCTTGTAGGTGCCAGCGTTGTAGAAGCAGGTACATCCAATGGTACAATTACCGACTTGGATGGTGCTTTCGTTCTTAGCGTTGAGCCAAACGTGACCCTCGTAGTATCTTACGTAGGTTACAAAGATCAAGAAGTTCGCGCTCACAAAGACATGGTTGTTATGCTCAAAGAGGACACACAAGTCCTTGATGAGGTAGTGGCAATCGGTTATGGTACACAAAAGAAAGCGAACCTTACCGGTGCTGTGACAACCGTAGATGTTTCTAAAACTTTGGAATCAAAAACCGAGTCTGATGTGGCTAAAGCATTGCAAGGTGCTGTGCCAGGTTTGACTATCACCAACGCTACTGGTGACTTGGA
>JAZOMI010000024.1:0-3304 GCA_045653825.1 Candidatus Aphodosoma sp.
CCAAGAAACCTTTGAATTTTTCTACAGCTTCCTTCATCTGAACATCAGACAAAACGGGAGTCAAAATGAAAGCTGTTTCATAATGATTCATCATAATGATAGAATTTTTTGTTAATAAATTATTGATTATTTGTTATTTACAAGGCATTTACCCTATCACAGAGCATACCCCGCAAAATCGGATGCAAATTTACAACTTTTTTCCGAAACTACCAAATATTTTAACCAATAAAATTTTAGCACAAATTAAAAACAAAATATAAGTCAAACAAGAATAAACAATGATATTGCATGACTCAATTTTTATTCGTATCTTTGTATAATTTTATAAAACAATGATTTTTATGCAACAAAAAATAGAGCTTATTTCGAAAAGATTGAATATCAGTGCAGCAAGTGTGGCTGGGGTGTTGAAATTGTTGGAAGATGGGGCTACGATTCCGTTCATTGCACGATACAGAAAGGAGGCTACGGGAGGATTAGACGAAGTTGCTATTGCAACAATTACTACAGAGAGCGAAAAAATTGACGAACTCATCAAACGCAAAGCATTTGTAATTGAGGCAATTGAAGCAGCTGGTGCATTGACCGATGAGTTAAAGACGAGAATAGAAAATTCGTGGGAACCAAACGAAATTGAGGATATATATATACCTTACAAACAGAAAAAACGCACTCGTGCAACTATTGCTCGCGAGGCAGGATTAGAGCCTTTGGCAAAAATCATTATGTTGGGCAAATGCGCTGACATAGAAAGCACTGCTTCTCGATATATAAACGACAAAGTTGCTAAAACCGATGATGCCATAAGCGGTGCACAAGATATTATTGCAGAATGGGTTAGCGAAAGTGAAGCAGCACGCAATACGGTGCGCAGATTGTTCGAGCGAGAAGCGGTGATTACGAGTCATGTGGTGCGTGGCAAAGAGGAAGAGGCGGCAAATTATCGCGACTATTTCGAAAAATTATACCGTCTATCACGTTGTCCGTCGCATGCACTATTAGCCATGCGTCGTGGCGAAAGCGAAAAATTGTTGAAAGTGAATATCGAAATAGATGATGACGAGGCTATTGAGAGATTGGAAAAGATATTCATTAAATCAGAAAATAATACAGCTGACATAATCCGCCGTGCAATAAAAGATGGCTACAAACGATTATTGGCTCCAAGCATCGAGACCGAATTTGCCAATTTGAGCAAAGAGAAAGCCGACCTCGAAGCTACACGCATATTTGCTAACAATCTGAAACAACTACTATTAGCCGCTCCATTAGGACAAAAACGCACAATGGGCATCGACCCTGGATTCCGCACAGGCTGCAAAGTGGTATGTCTCGACGCACAAGGCAATTTGCTCTACAACGAAACTATCTACCCTCACCCACCGAAAAGCGAAACTGCAATGGCGATAAAAAAAATTGCAACCCTCGCTGAGCAATACAAAATCGAGGCTATTGCAATAGGTAATGGTACTGCAGGGCGTGAAACTGAACAATTTATACAAAAGGTAAGTTTCCGCAATCCGCCACAAGTGTTTGTAGTTAGCGAAAGCGGAGCAAGTATCTATTCGGCATCAGCTGTAGCACGCGAGGAGTTTCCCGACTACGATGTTACGGTGCGTGGCGCAGTGTCGATTGGTCGCCGATTGATGGATCCGCTTGCCGAATTGGTAAAAATTGATGCAAAAAATATTGGTGTAGGACAATATCAACACGATGTGGACCAAACTATACTACGCCAAGCCCTTGACCAAACGGTAGAAACGTGTGTAAACTCGGTAGGTGTAGAGGTGAACAACGCATCGAAACAACTGCTCACATACGTTGCTGGCGTTGGACCTAAATTGGCACAAAACATCATCGACTACCGCACCGAGAATGGTGGTTTCAAATCGCGCAAAGAGCTGTTGAAAGTGGCAAAAATGGGAGCAAAAACCTATGAACAATGCGCTGGATTTATCCGTGTAGCAGCATCCGATAATCCTCTAGACCGCTCAGCAGTGCACCCTGAACAATATGCTTTGGTCGAACGAATGGCTAAAGATTTAGGCGTAAAAGTCGAGGATTTAATCAACAACGCCGAATTGCGCAAACAAATCGACATAAACAAATATATAAGCGCAGAGGTAGGATTGCCTACTTTGCACGACATTATGTCGGAATTAGAAAAACCTGGTCGCGACCCTCGTATGCAAATTGAGGCGTGGAGTTTCGACCCTAACATTCGCACTATCGACGACCTTCACGAAGGGATGCAACTCGACGGCGAGGTGACGAACATAACCAACTTTGGCGCGTTTGTCAACATCGGCATCAAGGAGAATGGTTTGCTACACATATCGCAAATCTCCGACCGCCGCATATCGTCAATCGAAGAGGTGCTACACATCAACCAACACGTGAAAGTGCGCGTCCTCGAACTCGACCTTGACCGCCGTCGCATCAGCCTTACGATGAAAAATTAATAACCCAAGTTGAAAGTTGAAATGTGAAAGTTGAAAAGTTATAATACGACTCAAAATTTCAAATTTCAACTCTCAACTTTCAAATCTAAATATATGGAAATCAGAGAGTACATTGAACAAAATTTCGACCGATTTGTTAACGAATGGGGTTCGTTGATCGAAATCCCTTCTATATCGGCAAAACCTGAACACAAAGCTGATATGGTGCGCTGCGCCGAACGTTGGAAAGAACTCCTATTGGCTGCTGGCGCTGACCGCGCCGAAGTGATGCCTAGCAATGGCAACCCTATCGTTTATGCCGAACGCTTGATTGGCGCCGACCGCCCTACTGTATTGGTTTATTCTCACTACGACGTGATGCCTGCCGAACCACTCGATTTGTGGAAAAGCGACCCATACAAAGCCGAAATTCGCGACGGACGCCTCTGGGCTCGTGGTGCCGACGACGACAAAGGTCAAGCTATGGTGCAAGCTAAGGCTTTCGAATACCTCGTGCGCCAAGGCGAAATGAATTGCAACGTGAAATTTATCTTCGAAGGCGAAGAGGAGATTGGCTCGCCATCGCTCGAAGCTTTCTGCCAAGAACATAAAGAGTTGTTGAAAAGCGACATCATCCTCGTGTCCGACACTAGTATGATCGGCAAAGATACGCCTTCTATCACTACCGGTTTGCGTGGATTGGCTTATTGGGAGTTGGAGGTTACTGGTCCTAACCGCGATTTGCACTCTGGCCACTTTGGTGGTGCTGTGGCTAACCCTATCAACACTCTATGCAAAATGTTGGCTAAAGTGGTCGACGACAAAGGTCGCATCACTATCCCTGGCTTCTACGACAAGGT
>JAZOMI010000025.1:0-11426 GCA_045653825.1 Candidatus Aphodosoma sp.
AGTTTCATTTTCGTTGTTTAGTTTTTAACATAAGTACAAATTTTTTTAGACAGAATGACATAAAGACATAATTTATTCTTCTTGATATATGCCTCGCTGAAACTAATGTTTCATCTTGGCAAAAAAAGACAAATTTTAAATTGCATTTTTTGAATATGTCTTTGGTGTCGAGATTTTACGAAGTAAAAGCAAGACCATTATGTAAAATAAAGAAATATGTTCTTCTGTCATTATGTCTAAAAAATATACTTTTTTTATAAGTAATTTGATGAATTTAGTGTGAAAAATTTAACTGCTCAAAACGTTATTGAAGTACTAAAAAGAAGCAAAATACAATTAGTAAACCTATAAATAAAATTATATACTTATGTTTAAGAAAATTATTCGGTGTAGGTGAGTGAGCTTAGTTGGTTGGGGTTGAAGATGCGTTGTGCGAGTTGTTGTAAGTCGTTGGCTGTTAGTGAGTCGATGAAACGGAAGTGTTCGTTGTCGGGTTTTAGTTCAAGTCCGTGTAGATAGGCTTTGCTGAGTCCTAGTATGAGGTTTTCTTTGTTTTGATTTCCGATAAGCACTTGTCCGCGCAATTGTCGTTTGGCTGTGGTTAATTGTTTGTCGTTTAATGGTTTAGTGCAAAGTAGGTCTAATTGTTGCATGCAGAGGCGTTTGGCTTTGGCAAGATTGCGTGGGTCGCAACCGAAATAGATGTTCCACACGCCAGTGTCAGTGTAGTTGGTTACGTTGCTTTCGATGGTGTAGCATAGTCCGTTGCGTTCGCGGAGTGCGAGATTGAGGCGAGAACTCATGTTTGGTCCACCGAGTATGTTGTTGAGTAGTAGCATTGTAAGTCGCTCTTCTGTGTTCATCGCGATGCCTCTGTTACCAATGATGCAGTGTGCTTGATAGGTGTCGCGAGGGGTTGTGCGGTGAGTAGGGGTGTAGGGTTGAGGAGGTTGACGGTGAGTGAGGAATGAGGAATGAGGAATGAGGAATTTTTGCATACCCCTCTGGTCTTCGACCATCTCCCCTAGCTTAGGGGAGAAATTGGTGATATAAAAGTATTTTTCGATTTTTTTGACAAGCCAATCGAAATTGATGTTGCCCATAGCGAATACGACCATGCGGTCGGGGCTGTAGTTGCGACGGACAAAGGCTTGTATGCGTTCGGAATTGAAGGTTTCGAGGCTTTGTTCGGTGCCGAGTATATTGCGTCCGATTGGGTCGTGAGGGAATAGGAGTTCTTCGAATTCGTCGTAGATTAGTTCGGATGGCGAATCGTTGTAGCTTTGGATTTCGTCTAAAACGACGTCGCGTTCTTTCTCAATTTCGTTTTCGGGGAATGTGGAATTTAGTACTATGTCAGCCAATAGTTCGATGGCGCGCTCGGTGTATTCGGTTGGTACAGTGGCGTATATGTAGGTTTCTTCTTTAGTTGTATAGGCATCGAGTTGTCCGCCAATGCATTCAAGCCAATTGATGATATGCCAAGCTCGGCGGTGTTTTGTTCCTTTAAATAGCAGATGCTCTACAAAATGAGCCATACCGCTCTCGTTGGGCAATTCATCGCGAGTCCCTACGTTAATGGCCACTCCAATGTAGGTAATTGGCGTTGTGTCAGCAAGATGCAGTATGCGAATGCCGTTTATGGTTGAAAATTGAGAGTTGAAAGTTGAGAGATTCATATCTTGTGTATCGTATCTATGTCTTGTAGATATTTTAATTTGCAAAGATACTAAAAAAAAAGGATATAAATATTACTCTTTATTTTTATTTTGTTGATTAACGTGAGTTCGATATAATTTTTATTGCACACGGAACCAACGGTCTTGAGTCTTGGCGAAAAATGCACGGATGACACGGAAAAATTTATTTAATTTTTTCGCTTCGCTCAAGAAATTACTATCACTCAGCATAATAAAAGTAAACTTTTTTCTGCTTCGCTTAATCGTAATTTTTCCACAGATTACACAGATTTTTTAGATTTTTTGCCATCCGGCATTTTTATATCGAACTGACGTTAATTATCTAACAATCAATAAAACTCACATTTTTAAGGACGACTTTTTGTAGGAAATGCACACTTTTAAGGATGACTTTTTGTGAAAACTCACACTTTTAAGGATGACTTTTTGTATATATCAAAAAAAAGATGTAAATTTGCACACAAATCAAAAGTGATTGAACTATGAAACGTGATGCGATAAATTATTTATACGAATGGAAGTCTCGTTCCAATCATAAACCCATGATAGTTCGGGGGGCTCGTCAGGTTGGTAAGACTTGGCTTATGTGTGAATTTGCGAAGCAGGCATACGAGAAGCATATTTATATAAATTTTGAAGATAATGAGTTGGTGCGCAATTTGTTTGAGCGTGATTTTGATATTGAGCGGATTATAACAGTACTTCAAATTGCAACAGGAACAGTAATCGATAGCGAGACATTGATAATATTCGACGAGATACAAGAGGCTCCTAAGGGGTTGATTGCGTTGAAATATTTTTATGAGAAAGCACCAGAGTATTCAATCTTGGCAGCAGGTTCGTTATTGGGTATTTCGATGCACGAGGCGGTTTCTTTTCCAGTAGGTAAAGTAGAATTCATGGATTTGTATCCATTGTCGTTTCGTGAATTTTTGGATGCCATTGGACAGTCGCAGTTGGTTGATGTGCTTGAGAGTGAAGATTGGGAGTTGATTTCGCTTCTGCATCCAAAATTAAGCGAATGTCTCAAAACCTATTATTTTGTAGGAGGTATGCCAGGTGTAGTAATGGAGTATATCAACACTAAAAATTTCAATCGAGTGCGTGTAGTGCAGCAAGAAATACTGAGTGCGTATGACAATGACTTTTCGAAGCATGCATCTAATCGCAAAGTGCCACGATTGAGAATGGTGTGGCGGTCGGTGTTGGCGCAACTTTCAAAAGAGAACAAAAAATTCATTTATGGAATGATAAAAGAGGGAGCGCGGGCTAAAGATTTTGAATTGGCGTTGGAGTGGTTGCAAGATGCAGGGTTGTTGTATAAAGTCAATCGTACGAAGTCGGGCAAAATGCCACTTTCGGCTTATGAAGATTTCTCGGCATTCAAAATATTTTTGCTTGATGTAGGATTGTTGTCGGCGATGGGAAAACTTAATGTTCAAACCATTTTGAATGGCGATGCAATATTCGAAGAATTCAAAGGTGCGCTGACCGAACAATATGTTTTGCAACAGTTGAAAACGCATAAAGACATCGACATATACTATTGGTCGGCCGACAATTCAAGTGGAGAATTAGATTTTATAATTCAGCGTGATGGTCTCATAACACCAATAGAGGTGAAAGCCAAAGAGAATTTGCAATCAAAGAGTTTGTCGGCTTTTATTAAGAAAAATCAAGGGTTGAAGGGGTTGCGACTCTCAATGGCAGGCTACAGAGAGCAAGAATGGATGCAAAATAAGCCACTCTATTCGATATAAAAAAATAAGAAAATTAAAAAAAAAACAAAAAAAAATGGTGTTATTCCAAAAAAATGTGTAACTTTGCATTCCAATATTCCAATATATTGTTATGTGAAACTTTTATTTTTAAATTAATACTAACTAAAAAACAAAAGAATTATGAAAAAAATTACTTTTTTCTTTGTTGCTATGTTTTTTGCATTGGCTGCGTTTGCAGATATTGCAAGTGGCACAAAGTTGTATTTTAATCCTGGATTAGCAGGGGAAGGTTGGGCTTCTAGTGGAGTGACTTATTCTGTTAAATTCTCTAAAGCATCTACTGGTGGTACTATAGGTGGTACTATAGGTGGTGCTGGTACTAGTTCAAATCCGGAGGTAAACATGACTCTTACAGAAGATGGTGTAACTTATGTAGTTGAGGCACCAGCTGGTGGACCATGGCAAAATGCTATTACTTTTATTGCTAAAGTAGCTAATGAAACAAGCCAAAGAGTATGTAAGACTACTTATGATGGTACAAATGATTGCTTTACACTTACATCTATTACTAATAATGGATTTGAAGGTGCTTGGAGTGTTTATGTTGCTCCTGCAGCTCCAGCAATCACAGCGTCATGGAGCATGGCAGAAGGAGCACAAGTAGAAGTGTTTGAAGAAGTGTCAATTACATTTACAGGTGTAGAGTCAGCTGATTTGAAATCTATGTATACCGCATGTCTTTATAAAGTAAATGAAGATAATACAATAGCGATAGCGGAATCTAATTGTGGTAGTGGTGGTATTTTGGATAGAGTAGCAACAGGAGCAACAATTAAATTGTCAATATTTGATGAATATGGCGATGATTATTGTTGGGAAGGAAAACTTCCAGCAGGAAACTATCGTATAGTTTTAGCGCCAGGAACTGTTAAATTTAATGGAGATAAAGATAATTTGAATACCGAAGAATATTCTTTGAACTTCACAATAACAAAAGGTAATGTAATTCCACCGGTAGATGTTACAGTAGTAGCAACACCAGCAAATAATTCAACAATAAAAGAGTTTACATCCGTTGAAGTTACTTTCTCTGATTATCCAATGATACAATCACGATTCCAACCAATGGGTAATCCACAACCAGACACATGGCCATTCTTGTGGTTAACAAGAAATGGAGAACTTGTTCAACCAGTGTTGCCATTGAATATGATGCAAACAAATGCCAATGTTGTTACTGTTTCAGTCATTGCATCAATGAATGAAGACAAAGAATCATGGAGTACAGAAGGCGAATATGCAGTAGTAATTCCAGAAAAATTGATTATGGTTTCAGCAAGTGAGCATGCATCAAGAGTTGTATTGAATTATACAATTGAAGCCGCAAAACCAGCAGGAGTTACAGCAACATGGAGCATTGAAGAAGGCGCAGAAGTAGAATCATTCACAAGTGTAGATGTTACTTTCTCAGGTGTTGATACGCTCGGTCGTGTTTTGGGAGAAGAGGTTCAACGTGCGACCGTTTTAGCTTATGGAGAATCATTCTTCTATTCAGTAGATGAAGAAGGAAATAAAACTCCTGTTGTTACAGATAAAAATGAATATGGTCAACCAGGTATAATGTCTTCAACTTACGATGATGATTTGACTCAAACTCTTTCTTTGTCAAGTGACGATTACAAATTTTATGAAGGAGCATTTGTTAAAAATGGTAAATATTGTATCGTTATTCCAGCTGGAGCAGTGAAATTCCGTATTGACGATGATGATGAAACAGATGTGCGTAATGCAGAAGAGTTTGTGTTGAACTTCACAATCAAAAACGACATCGTAATGCCAGAGGCAGTGGAAGCAGCATTCAAAGTAACACCTGATACAGCAGCAACAAATAAAGTAGAATCACTCACAGAAGTAATTGTAGAATTCACAGAATACGAATCAATTACAATTAAAGAGACAGCTGATGATGGTTTCTCTACTTATGCAGAGTGTGGCGTTTATGAAGAGTTTGAAAGTTTCTATGGTGAAATTTTCACTGAATGGATGTCAAAAGCAACAATGTTGTGGTCGGCAGTAGAGGGTAAACCAAATGCATTGCGTTTGTATGTTGACGCTGAATGGAACCAAGGTGATACAGTTCTTGTTACACCTAATACTTATATTGTTCGTATTCCAGCAGGTGTTGCTTATTTCACAGATACAAAATTCAATGAAACACTCGAATTGAGAATTACAGTAGATAATGAAGCTATCGAAGTAACTAAAGTGGAAGAGGTGGAAGCAAATCCATACAAACGACTCCTTTACAAAGGATTGGAACTTGAAGTGAAAACAATTACTCCAGACCCAGAAAACCCTGATTATACAATTGATCAAACATTTATTGCTGGTACTAATATCCCAGTTTCTGGTTTAGGTCAAATCGTTCCTCTCAAACTTGATGTTTATGCTATCTATAAATCTAATTTTGATGAGTATGGTACTGGTACACCAACTCCAACATTGGTTATTGAAGAGGTTGTAGCAGTTCAAAAATTCAACTTGTTCAGTGATATGATTTCTTATCTCGAAGGTGCAACTGATGCAGAAAAAGCTCTTTCTTATGAAGTGGCAGAAGAGGTTGTAGTTTCATTTGTTAATCCTCGTGGAGGCTGTGTTTATCTTCAATATGGAGTTATGATTCAAGACGGATGGGATATGATAGAATCTTCAAGAGGTGTTAAAGCACAATATAGCGGAACAGATCTTGCAGTAGGTGATAAAGTAACAGTGAAAGGTAAATATCAACCAATGGTTGCTGTTACTGATGATTGGGGTGAAGTTGAATCAATCGAAGCAACTGCAGAGTTTGTTGCAGAAACAATAACAAAAGTAGCATCAAAACAAGCAATTCCAGCATACGAAGTAGCAGAGAACGTTATTATCGGTGGTGATATTGCAGGTACTTATGTAGCTCTTGCTGATGGTAAAGTTGTAGAAAAAGATGATGCTTACTATTATGAAAGAGTAAGAACAGAAGAAGTTTATAATGAAGAAACTTATGACTGGGATGTTGTTGACGTTATTGATTCTTTAGCACTTATTAACGTAGGTAATATCGATGAGTTGGTAAAAGAGACAGAAGAACCACTTTATGCTATCGTAGAATTTGATGTAGTTGCACAAGCAGTTCAAATCTGGGCTATCGGCTATGGTGATTACTATACACCAGAAGTTGAAACAGCAGTAGAAAATGCAGAAGTAGCTAACATCTATACAGAAAATGGTATGATTGTAGCAGAAGGTGAATTTGCAATCTACACTATCACAGGTCAAAACGTAACAGAAATGAATGGTCGTCTTGCAGCTGGTATTTATGTAGTTCGCACTGCTAACGCTACAGCTAAAGTTGTTGTTAAATAATTAATAATTAACAATCCATAATAGTAGAGACGCAAAATATTGCGTCTCTATTTTTTTTGTGTCAAAATTTGGTAGTTAGAGATATATTATTTAACTTTGCATCGTAAAAAAAAAGTTCACTATTCGGTGGACCACCAGTTAGTGAACTTTATAAATTATAGGATATGATAAAACCTATTGAACGGCCATTTGTATATGGTATCTCTGTTTCGGGCGATAATTTCACCGATCGAGTGAAGGAGACGCAACGCTTGAAAATCAATTTCGAAAGCGGACAGAATGTTATTCTTATCTCTCCTCGTCGTATGGGCAAGACATCGTTGGTGCGTCGTGTGCAAGAGTTAGTCGATAGCTCTATTGTACAAACGCTCTATGTCGATATCTATGATTGCCGGTCGGAATACGACTTTTATAATAAACTTGCAACTGCAGTTATGACGCAAACAGCTAGCAAAATGGAGTTGGCATTGGAAAATATTAAGCAATTTTTGGTTCGTCTGACTCCAAAAATATCTTTTTCGTCCGATCCTACTGCTGATTATTCACTTTCGCTTGGGATAACTCCAAAAGAGTATTCAGCCGAGGAGATATTGCAATTGCCCGAATTGGTGGCTCAGAAAATAGGGCGACATATAGTTGTTTGTATCGACGAATTTCAGCAAGTGGGCGAGTGGGCTGGTAGTTTGGAGGTTCAGAAACGGATGCGTGGTGTTTGGCAACATCAGCAGCATGTCTCTTATTGCCTCTTTGGTAGCAAACAGCACATGATGACCAACCTTTTTCAGAACAAGCGTATGCCTTTTTATCAGTTTGGCGAGCTTAACTATTTGCAACCTATCCCTACGGCCGATTGGGTGCCCTTTATTCAACAAAAATTTCGAGAGAAAGATTTAGAAATAAACGAACACTTTGCATCGCAAATTTGCGAAATTGTGGGTAATCAGTCGTCGTATGTGCAGCAGTTGGCTTGGAATGTTATGCTCAATACTGCGTCGGTAGTGTCGGAGGCTGAATTGGAAATGGGTATTGATGATTTGTTGGCGCAATCTACACCTCTCTTTATGGAGCAAATCAGTTCGCTCTCGGCATATCAACTGAATTTTCTGAAGGCAATAGTCGATGGTCAGCATGCGAAGTGGACCTCGAACGAGGTGCTTTCGAAATATAATCTGGGCACTAAATCAAATATCGTAAAAATACAAAAATCGCTTCTCAAGAGGGATCTCGTGGAACTACGCCCTGACGGTTATTATCTCACCGATCCAATCCTGCATTTGTGGTTGCAACGATATTGATTTTCTCGAACTTGGGCTTTTTTTGATGATTTTATTCAGATTTAGCCCGATTTCAGTCTGAATTCGGGCTTTTTTTGTAGTTTTTGCTCTAATTTAGCCCGGTTTCAGGTTGAAGTTGGGCTTTTTTAGTGGTTTTTATTTAAATTTAGCCCGATTTCATTTGGTTTTTTAGTTGAAAAGATGTAACTTTGCATCACAAAAAAGAGATATTATGAATATTATAGGACGGAAAAATGAGATTCGCCAATTGCAATCATTTTATGAGTCAAACCGACCTGAATTTATTGCAATCTATGGGCGAAGAAGAATAGGAAAAACTTATTTGATTGATGAATTTTTCAAAGACAATTATTCCTTTTGTGTTAGTGGAATTTTAGATGGATCATTTATTGAGCAAATGACCTCATTCACTCAAGCTTTACGCACTATTGGTTATCAGGGAGAAATGCCTAAAACATGGATGGATGCATTCTTCGTTTTAAGTCAATTATTAGATGAAAAGCTAAAGGAGGGTGAAAGATGTGTGATTTTTATTGATGAACTTCCTTGTTTTGATACCCCCCGTAAAGGATTCGTACAAGCCTTTAGTCACTTTTGGAATAGTTGGGGACAAAAACATTCTCAAGTGTTACTTGTCGTTTGTGGTAGTGCCACTACTTGGATGATAAAAAATATAATAGATAGTCATGGGGGATTACATAATCGTATTACACACGAAATACACCTTCATCCATTTACACTCAAAGATACAGAGGAGATGTTGAATTCAATGCAAATTAAATGGGATAGATTATCTATTTTACAGATATATATGATCATGGGTGGAGTTCCATACTATTTGAGTCTTTTAGAAAAAGGTGAAAGTGTTGCACAAGCTATAGATCGGTTGTTTTTTTCCTCTTCGGCTAATCTTCAATCTGAATATAAACGACTTTTTGCCTCGTTGTTTAATAAGCCAGAACCTTATCTTGATATAATACGTATATTGTCAAATTCGCGACAAGGTATTTCTCGCGATGAAATAATTAAGTTATTAGGAAAAAGCAACAATGGTCATATTTCAGAATATTTACAAAATCTAATTAATTGTGACTTCGTTCGTTATTATTTTGTTAAAACTAAGAAAACAAGCAAAACTAATGGGTTATATCAATTGACTGATTTTTTTACCATATTTCATACAACATTTCTTACTCGCCCTATAAATGACGAATTTTTTTGGAGTCATAATCTGCAAACCCCGTTAGTTAATACATGGCATGGATTAGCATTCGAAAGAGTGTGTATGGCTCATATTCCGCAACTTAAAAAGGCTTTGGGAATTGATAAAATTGCAACAGAATATTATTCATGGCGAAGCAAAAATAGTTCAAATGGAGCACAAATAGATCTTTTGATAGAGCGTGCAGATAGGGTAATTAACTTGTGTGAGATTAAATATAGTAATATTCCATATAGTATAGACAAGGCAGAAGATCTCAAAATTAGATTACGTCAAAGTGATTTTCTCGCAGAAACAGGAACAAAATATGCAATTTTTCCTACTTTAATTTCTCCATTTGGGATGAGAACAAATGTTTATTCGGGTAATATTCAGTTTACAATAACATTAGATGACTTGTTTGAATAAATTTGTTTGCTGAAAAAAGCGATTCTTGCTTGGCAACATCTTTTTGTTTATTTATGGAGAATTTACGTTCATAAAAAAGATAAAATCATTATAGATTTAGCTCGGTTTCAGTCTGAAGTCGGGCTTTTTTTGCAGTTTTTGCTCTAATTTAGCCCGATTTCAGTCTGAAGTTGGGCTTTTTTAATGATTTTTTGCCAAAATTTGGTAGTTCAAAATATATTGTGTAACTTTGTATATTAAATGTGCAATTACTTCATTTATTAACTAAATATTTTTAATTATGAAAAAAATTACTCTTTTAAAATCGCTATTCGTGGTATTAGCGTTGAGTCTTTTCTCTTCCTCAGTTGTGGCAGAGGAAACTCTTGCTTACACAATTAGTTTTGAAAACACGAAAACAGCAGATGGCACTACTGCTTTAACAACAAGCAATTTTGTTAATGCAATTATTGAAGGACAAGAATATGTGGCATCTTGTACTGAAACAGAAAGGTGTTATGATGGAATAAAATCATTAAAGCTTGGTTCAGCATCTGCAAAGGGATATTTTACTTTGTCTTTATCTGATGCCGGTCAAGTAAATGCAACTAAAGTTGTTCTTTATACAACAAAATGGAAAGATACAGAAGCTGATGATTTTATATGTACAATTAATGGTACATCTTCTACTTTAAAAATATCAGATCTTAATACTGTAGATGTAAATGCTAAGATAGAAACTATTAAAATTGAAGCTTCAAAAGCATCAAAAAACAGATTTTACATTGCAAAAATAGAAGTTTATAAAGATGCTGCAGGAGCAGTAGAGCCTACTGTTGCTCGTCCAACAACAACAGTTAATGGTGGTGAAAAATATGAAGCATTTGATGTAGAAATTGCTTGTACTACTGAGAATTCAAAAGTTTTCTATAAACTTAATGGTGGTGCTGAAACTGAATATACTGCTACAGCTATTAATATTGCTACTACAACTGAATTGAAAGCTTGGGCTAAATTGGGTGAAGATGTTAGTGATACTCTCGTAGTTAACTATACATTCCCTGCTGAAGTTACAGATATCGCAGCATTACTTGCTGATGAAACAGGTAAAAACGTACGCATAGCAGCTACTCTTACTGTTGTTGCCCAAACAGGCAATTATTTGTGGGTAACAGATGGAACTACTCCTATGTTGGTTTATGGTTACAACAATCCTACTTTGACTGCTGGAGATCAATTGACAGGTCTTGTTGGTAAAGTATCTACATTTAGTGGCGCAAAACAAATTGCACCTGCATATTTCCCAACTGCAGTGGCAGGTACTGCTGTTGCTCCAACAACAATGAAACTTGCTGATGTTACAGCTTCAACAGTTCATACATATATCAAACTTGAAGGTGTTACATATACAAATGCTACAACTTTGACTGATGGAGAAAATACATTAGCAATGTATGATCGTTTTAAATATACATACGCTGGTGAAGAGGGAGATAAAGTTGATGTTATTGCTATTGCAGGTTTGTATAATACAACAGTTCAAATTTATCCTATTTCTATTGAAAAAGTAGTAGAAAAACCAGCTCCAGCAATCACAGCGTCATGGAGCATGGCAGAAGGAGCACAAGTAGAAGTGTTTGAAGAAGTGTCAATTACATTTACAGGTGTAGAGTCAGCTGATTTGAAATCTATGTATACC
>JAZOMI010000026.1:0-4049 GCA_045653825.1 Candidatus Aphodosoma sp.
TTTCGGCCACCACTTCTGGGTAATCGACGACGATGCTACTATCGCTCGCATCACTGAACTCTTTGCTGAACTTCCAGCATTCTATATCGCTGACGGTCACCACCGCTCTGCTGCTGCTGCTCTCGTAGGTGACGAAAAACGTCGCAACAACCCTAACCACCGTGGCGACGAAGAATACAACTACTTCCTCGCTGTTTGCTTCCCTGACAACCAACTCAACATCATCGACTACAACCGCGTAGTGAAAGATTTGAACGGCCTTACTGAAGAACAATTCCTCGCTGCTGTTGCTGAAAACTTCATCGTTGAAGAAAAAGGTACTGAAATCTACACTCCTGCTAAACTTCACAACTTCAGTCTCTACCTCGGTGGTAAATGGTATTCTCTTACTGCTAAAGAAGGTACTTACGACGACAAAGACCCTATCGGCGTACTCGATGTAACTATCTCTTCTAACCTCATCCTCGACAAAGTTCTCGGTCTTAAAGACCTCCGTTCTGACAAACGTATCGACTTCGTAGGTGGTATCCGTGGTCTTGGCGAACTCAAACGTCGCGTTGACAATGGCGAAATGAAAGTTGCTCTTGCTCTCTATCCTGTTACTATGCAACAAATCATCGACATCGCCGACACTGGCAACATCATGCCTCCAAAAACTACTTGGTTCGAACCTAAACTCCGTTCAGGTCTCGTTATACACAAATTGGAAGACTAATTAAATAAAAATCAATAAAAAAGGTGTGCTAAATATTTTTTAGCACACCCTTTTTTTATCATTTTAAATAATCTTCGAAATAATCGGTTACTTTTTGCATGAGGTGAACGCGGTCTTTGCCCATAACGTTGTGTTCGGCACGAGGATAGATGAAGTAATCAATTGGGATGTTGTTAGTTATGCAGGCATTTAGGAAATTGAGGGAGTGTTGATAAAGGACTACATTATCTATTAAACCTTGACAAATAAGTAGTTTACCTTTAAGGTCTTTGGCTTTATTCATCAACGATACAGCCTCTAAGCCTTCGGCATTAGTTGCTGGAGTCTCCATATAACGCTCGCCATACATAACTTCATACCACTTCCAATCGATGACTGGTCCGCCAGCTACACCGACTTTGAAGATGTCAGGATAATTAGTCATCAATGAGATAGTCATAAATCCGCCATAAGACCAACCATGAACTCCAATACGGTCTTTATCGACCCAAGAGTGCGACATGAGCCACTGCATACCAGCCATTTGGTCTTGCATCTCCACTACCCCACACTGACGATGAATGGCACGTGCATACTCGGCACCATGATTTGGTGTACCGCGATTGTCCATAACAAAGACTACATAACCACGTTGAGCCATGTACATCTCCCAACGACGAAGGTTGGCTTGATAGTTATTGAGAACGAGTTGAGTATGTGGACCACCATATACATATAATATGACAGGATATTGCTTTGTAGAATCGAAATCGAGCGGACGAATGAGACGATAGTGATTATCGTAGTGTCCGTCGGCACTTTTAATAGTACCTAATTCGATAGGTGCAAAATTATAGTCACGACATGGGTCTTCGGCACGAAATACTTCACGATAGAATTTGCCATCAGTAGAGCCTACTGCCACAACGCGAGGCTCATTGAGCGAAGAATAATTGTCGGTAAAATAGCGTTTATCAGTAGATAATTGGCATTGATGCCAACCTTCGGCATGAGTCAAACGAGTGCTTTTGCTTGTTGCAATATTTACACGACAAAAATGACGCTCAGCAGAAGATACCTCTGCAGAATAATAATATACATATTTATTGTCGTGGTCGAGATATTCAACATCGGCATCTACGCGAGTGAGACGTGTGAGTTGTTTTTTCTTAAGCGAATAGAGATAAAGATTGTAATAACCATCACGATTATCAGTTGTATAGATAAAACGGTCGTCATCAAGAAAGATGAGCGGTTGATTTGGCTCAAGGAATTTATCGTTTTTCTCACTCAAAAGAGTTGTCAAATATTCACCTGTTACAGCATCATAAGCATTGAGATTCAACTCTTTTTGCTCACGATTCATCACTTGGATATAGATAGTACGGCTATCAGGCGACCAAGCTGGGTTGGTGAGATAACGCTCATTAGTGAAATCGGTAATATTGAGGTATATTGTTTTATTCTGCGCAACATCATAAACTCCAAATTTGAGTTGTTCAGACGGCATACCAATCATTGGGTACTTGATTTCGTTGGCTGTACCAGTGCGAGTTGTAATGTCAAGCAAAGGAAAAGTTGTTACATTGCTTTCATCTTTCACATAAAACGCCAAACGACTATTGTCGGGTGAAGGAAATAAGCCAGTCATACAGCCAAACTCGTTACGAGAAACAGCTTGCCCACAGACAATATTTTTGTCATTGTATTGAGTAATAGGAATTTCTACACTATCGGCAGTGAGCCATACGATGTTGTTTTCTTTCAACACGGCATGTGGTGTATGTACTTTTTGAGGCTCTGTGTACTCTACCACTCGTTGTTTACCTGTACGAACATCTATAGCATACCAAACAGAATCTTCTTGATGAAGGTATTGATTTGGATAATCATCACTCCATCGGACACGATAATTTTTAGGGTTTAAGGCACGATTGAGTATTGCATCTTCCATTGAGAGCAATTTTCGGTCTTGCCCAAATACAATACTTACAATACAAAACAGGCCAATTAAAGACAACAATATTTTTTTCATATTTTTACACCAATCATAATATTTTTTATGAACATAAATTTTTATTTTTTAATGAACATAAATTATTGTTTTTTATGAACGTAAATTATCGTAAATTAAAAATTAATTAAATAATTTATGGTTAATTAATGGCAATTTATGTTTCAAAAATATTTACGTTCAAAAAAAATTAAAGTTTTTCGCCAAAAGCAAGGTCGCCACAATCACCGAGACCTGGCACTATATATTTGTGTGAGTTAAGTTCTGGATCAAGCACTGCGGTATAGATGTCGCAGTTAGGCATAGCTTTAGAGATGTAATCTACTGCAAATTCAGTAGATACAATGCTACAAACGATAACACGAGCAGGAGTGCCATGTGTAAGTAATGCTTTATAAGCCAACTCCATAGACGAGCCTGTTGCCAACATTGGGTCGCAAAGTATAACAGTTTTACCTTCGAGAGAAGGAGCTGCGATATATTCGACGTGAATATCAAAATGGCTTTTGTCAATATATTTGCGATATGCCGATACAAAGCAGTTTTCGGCTCCATCGAAAAAGTCTAATACGCCATTGTGCATAGCCAAACCTGCACGAAGAATAGAGGCAACGACGATTTTGTCGGCAACTACGTTAGTTGGAGCAACGCCAAGTGGAGTTTGTACGGGTTCGGTAGTATAAGTGAGAGACTTACTGATTTCGTAACACATCACTTGTGCGATGCGTTCGATGTTTTTGCGAAAACGCAAAGGGTCGTTCTGAATATCGACAGAACGAATTTCTCTAATAAAATTACCAAGAAGAGAATTTTGTTTATCTAAAACGAACAACATAAGTCAAGTTGAAAGTTGAAAGTTGAAAATTAAAAATAAAAATACAGAATAACAGAATAACATAAATAAATTCAGTTCTTATGTTATTTTGTCTTTCAATATTATAAAAAAGAGGCGCAAAATGATTTGCGCCTCTTCAGTTATATTAAGCATTTTTGATTGCTGCTTGAGCCGCTGCCAAACGTGCGATTGGCACACGGAATGGAGAACATGATACGTAGTTGAGACCTACTTTGTGGCAGAATTCCACAGAAGATGGTTCACCACCATGCTCACCACAAATACCACATTTGAGGTCAGGACGAACTGAGCGACCTTTTTCTGTAGCCATTTGTACGAGTTGACCTACACCATTTTGGTCGAGAACTTGGAATGGGTCGTTTTTCAAAATCTTCATATCGAGGTATGCAGGCAAGAACGAAGCAATATCGTCGCGAGAATAACCGAATGTCATTTGAGTCAAGTCGTTAGTACCGAATGAGAAGAATTCAGCTTTAGAAGCGATA